>JASEGV010000062.1 GCA_030017895.1 Bacteroidota bacterium
TACTTGCATGCTCAAGGAGATATAAAATGACCCACTCGAGTACGCGAAGACCCATAATTTTTAATGGACGTAAAAATTATCATCATAGCTGTTTTTTTTGTCATCTGGTGATTGAGAAAACTCTAAAAGCACTTGTTGTAAAGAACACCAAAAAACATCCCCCATATTCACACGATCTAATCCTACTTGCTGAAAAAACAGCACTACCCCTTGACGATAATTTAAAAGATTTTTTGGAACTATTGAATCGCTTTGTCATAGAGGCACGTTATCCGGACGAGAAATTTGAATTATTTAAATTGGCAACTAAGCAATTAGCTGAGTCATGCATAAAAAAAACAAGAACAACACGAACCACAATCCTAAAACTGCTAAAGCAATAAAAATAGCAAAGCAATTCCTGACGGAAGTCCGGAAAAATAAGATTGTAGTCATAAAGGCATATCTGTATGGTTCTTTTGCGAAGGAAGCTTCGCATAAAGATAGCGATATCGATATTGTTGTAGTCTCATCTGATTTTCGAAAATCAAGATTTGAAGAAAGCCTACGCCTGGCTAAGCTGCGTTACAAAATTGACCTCCGCATATCTCCCCTCGCATACAATCCTAAAGATTTTACTGAGCAAAACTTGATTCCTTACGAAGCTATGACTAATGGGATAAGAATAGCATAACGATCAAGAATAGCGAAAGTTCTTTGCTTTCTCAATAGACTCCCCTTCTCGATAGACTTCGCGAGGGACGACTTCGTCGAAAAGCCCACCTTGGCTGCCGTCAATCATTTGATGGCAGTTGCTTAGCATGTGATACATTGCTGCGGTACTTATGCCGCCGTCAACAATTGGTTGTTGACAGCCAAGGCGCTCTCGGTTGTCGGCAACCCCCTCCTGCTATTTGAACCTTTATGTGGCGGGCAGGATTTACCGACAGTTACAATGCCACAGTCAGCGAATGGCCTTTGACAGCCATGCTACACTTGGGTGTCATCATCCCAGCCCGACAGATGGCTGGCGGGCACAAGATGAGCCACTCCACGGCACTTTTCTGCTTTCGTCAGTAATTAGTTACTGACGACCAAGGGTAAAAGTGGTGGCCGACGCCTAAGTCCACCTCGGCTGTCGTCAACCACTTGACGACAGTGCAATGTTACAGTCAGCAATTGGTTGCTGACTGCCATGTTGGTCGCTGACTGCCGATAGCCACTTACTTCCCCTTCGCACTGTCCAATGCCGCTACTGCCTCAACATATCTCTTGTTTAAAGTTGGATAGTTCACAAACTTATCCCCGTCCCAGTAGAGGATTTCTTTTTTAAAATTTTCAAAGTATTCAAAATTAGTCTCTTGTGAAATTTTACCTTCTTTAAATAGTTTTCTATATAAAAGGTCATATAAGTCATGAGTTCCGATAGACTTTATCCTTAAATCAAATCCGAAAAAAAAGCTGATTTCAACAGTGTGGTCAGGTTCGTGAGGAGGCACATAGTCAGTAATAACAATCCTTAACGTCTGTTTCGGTTGATCAATATTAATCTCTTTACCACTATTAGATTTGTTTATCAAAGAATAGTAATTCCCAACAACCGTCCGGGGAATGACAATATATGCTTTTTCCGCTGCCGGTTCATATTCTTCTACGACATAGTCTTTAGTTAAAGGTGAATGACCGTAAATAAATCTCGGGTCTAATATAGTAAATACAGCAATATCAAAGGCATTACTTATCCCAGTTAGGAGGATTTTAGGTATCCCATTATTATCAATGTCACAAATTTTGAAAGAATATAAATTACCTATATGTAAATAATTTCCCAATTCTTTTCCTGTTTTCGCATCTAATTTAAACACGATACAAGGGAAATAACCATTATGCAGAGTTAATACTATGATCTCAGGGTTTCCGTCCTTATCAAAATCACCTGCTGCCATCTGTATCGCGTGGAATAAATCACTCTGTATATCGTTTCCTTTTCGTGGGAAAATAAGTTTTTGTTTTAATTCAAATTCCCATAAGTATTTATTCATTTTAAGCGATTTGCAATAAACTATCGAACTGCCATCTTGAAACATTCGGGTAAAGACAACTTCGTTTAATTCATCAGTATCAAGATCAATGAACGAAACAAGATCATTGCCTGGGAAATCTTTTTTTATATTCTCATAATGTTTTATTGTATTTCCTCCCAATTTAATTTCATCTAATACTTCACCATACTTATTCTTTAATATCAACATCTCGCCCTCAGCAGCATAAGCTACAGGATTTTTATCCAACGGTCCGTACCACATTTTCCCAATAATGAAAAGCAATACTACAAAAGTTACTGCGGCAATAGGGCGCCTTTGTTTCCAAATATTTCTGGCGGTTTGTTTTGTAACTGAAATGCGCCTCGAGTCGGAGAACTTGCGGTTATAGAAAAGCTCTGCGAGGTTGGAAATGCCAATTACGTCAAAGCTTGAACTGGGCGGATTTGAGATTTGAGATTTAAGATTTGAAAATTTTGATAATGAATGTTCGACAGTCAATTCATCAACAACCGACTGACAAACACCGACTTGTTCTTTCGGCACAATAATATATCTGATGTGCGAAAAATAGCATGCTTCAACCTTTATCCTTAATCCAGTTTCATCAACCGGCAGTAAATTGGCTTGTTTATCTATCCTGCCTGTTATTGCGATATCTTCTCGTATTGCATATTCCTCCTTGAACTGATGAAGGTGAAGCAACTCCGTGAACAAACCGGCAGCAAGTCCGGCTTGAAGTGATTGCCCCTCAACAAATGTTGGATTATTGAAAGAGCAGTTTATCGTAACTCCTTTACCGTTTTTTATATGCGCGAACTTACCGAGTAGAGATATTGCAGCTTCGACTGTGTTTAGTAATTCACTTTCTTGTGATTCTTCTTTGTGTGAAAGTTGTTTGATATGAAGTTTATCAGCATCTGCTTCCTTCTTACTAAATATGGCTTCGATATTCAATTTTTGAAGTGATGCAAACTCAGGATTGACCGCCGTAAGAAATTGTTCCCGCTCTACCATCGGTATCCATACTGAACCAACAACAAACTTTTTACGCAGGGGTTCCAAACCTTCCAAATTTTTAGACTTTATCCAGGTTCGTATTTTTTCGGTCTCTGCTTTCAAGTGCTGTTGTGCCTGCGTAAACTCGGGGTTACTCGCGACAGCAGGTTGATCACTTTCAATACGCTTAAGTAATTTAATGCATCGTTCTAAGCAGTTAAGATTGGTTCCGATAAAGTCGGTTTTATTTATTGATTCAACAAGCTGAGGAAGTAATTCTGGCGCATAAGCAGGAAAGTATGTGGGACTATCGAGTAAATTTTCAATAAACTCTACAATCTGCAATATACGCAACCGGCTGCTGGAAATTAACCTTAGCGTTTGCTTGAGAGTTTGAAAATTCTGTTCAATTACAAGCGGATTGGTCATTTATTTATGCAAAGAATTTTATCTCTTTAATTTTCTTATCGGGATCAAAAGGAAAAGTCGTGGCAGATCCTTCTACTGGTTTACAAACATAACTTTGATCTTCGTAAATTGATAAAATGTGGTGAGGCAAGTATTTTGTTTCAGGCAAGAAGTTAAAAGTTAATCGGCGTTCTTCTGTTTTAATATTGAACTTGAACAAACCCCTTATCATTTCTCCCGATTTTTTCTCTAAATCATCATACGCAATCACTTCACTTGGGGTCATTAGTATTAATGTGGCGTTTCTCCAGTTTATAGGATTGGAATATGGTAGTTCTGCAAACCCATCTCTATTTGTAGGAATCAATAACTCCTCTATTTCTTCTTCCGCAATGCCAATCAAAATATGACTTCGGTGATCTTCATTCTCAGATAAAACAAATATGCGATAAAGTTTTTTATCAGCATCCTCATTTATTTTTACAAGCGCGTGAACATGTTCGGCGGCAAACGTGGCGGTTGTTTTATATCGCACCACATTTTCTTCTACAGTCTGAGCTGCAAGCACATAGCTGTTTTTTCCCACGCCGATGCTTTCAAGATCGGGTTGAGCGGAATATGGTTTAAGATATATAATGTTTGATGAAGACAGTTTATCAATGAGTTCGGTAACTCTGGCGTCAGCGGGTTTCTTAAGTTCCTCTTTCAAGTTGGCGTAGAAATTCAGAAAATACTCATACTTCTTTTTACATGAGAGGCATGTTTTTAGGTGTTCGTCAGTTTTATAAATATCAGTCGGGTTACCTTCAACGGTATCGAGCGCCAATTTTTCTAATTCTATTTCATTTATATGTATATGAGTCACTTTAATTTCCAATACTATTGATACTTACCTTATATCTTGTTGCAAACCCTATGTCTTGCAGAAAATTTATCACCTTATTTCTTCTTTGAGAATATCAGACAATTGATTTTTTGCCATTTTCGCTAAATATTCGAGGATTACACGATATTTATCAGAATAGTTTTCTTTATCTAAATCACTTAATTGTTTTTGAAGAGTAGCAAAATACGATGCAGGGTCGCCATCGCCCAAACAAAAATGGTTAATAACTATTTCTTCAGCTGCATTAAAAATAGCAGATACATCTTTCGGTGAAAGTTTCTTTTTTTCGATGTAGCGGGATGAATATTGAGTTTTTAAACCACTAACTACTTTTTGTGCAATGGATTTTATTTGGTTGTTGAAAATCATTTCTTCGGCAAAGACTTCTTCATTATCCATTTTTCTTATGGCGTCAGTGGCATAAGCTTCTTTTATGAGTAATGAAACTTCTATAAGGGAAGCTATCTTTTTATAATTCGTCTGTTCTGCCAATATATCCCCGATTGCAGTCAACATATCTCGAAGTGATGATTTCGAAGAAACGCGGTCATAAAATTCTGGTGATAATATTTCTTCGGGAATGAACGGAAGGTCGAGAAGAAGGTTTTCAGTATGTCGCGGTGCGAGAAAATTTTCTTCGTTATGAACGATAGCTTTAACCGACGTGTGATTTTTCAGTGTTAGTTTTATATTCCGAATTATTTTTGATAATGCGGCGTCAAGCTCTCCGTAAATTTTAAAGAATCGCACATTTGTTGCACTAAATACTAACCGACGCAAGCCAACAAACAACTCATCATCGGATAATACGGAGAGGTTCCCAAGTTTATTAAAATATCTTTTAAGCTCGGTAAAATTGCCTTTATCGTCACGACTAAAAAGCTCAGCGATAGAGTCGTAAGCCATATCATCCACGCTGATACCGTAGCGGTACTGGATATGAGCACCGTATGCATACTTTGTCCGTAAATAGCTGAGTGCGATTTTATATGACAAATTAACGAGCTCATTAATTTTACCCGTCTCCGGAAATGGTCTCAGGATGGATACAATAAGCTGCTTAAAATTATTAGGAATAACTGACGTTATCGGCATATATATTAATAAATCAATTAATTTTCGATTGATTATAAGCCCAACTTTTTCTATTTGAATATAGAGAATTTATTCCAAGTTGTCAAGGTAATTTTGAATTTTCCTTCCATTGCTCGACCACACTTTCGTCGCTCAAGTTCCGAATATGTTTGAGAAGTAATAATCCAATCAGTAATCGAATTGGTTTAGCAGGGCGTCCCTGATCTGGGCTGTAGTGTTTATCATATTTTCTGCAAGTTTTTTTGACATTTGTTTAGTTTTCTCGGTAAATTAAAACGTTTTGGCGTTTTTAAGGGGTAACTATTCAGGTTTTCATACCAAGTCTACGTCATTTATCAAATAAAAAAAAGGAGTAACCTGATTTTCCGATTACTCCTTTCCTGACATAAAAGCAATTCTTACTTCATCAGGATCATTTTCTTTATTTGAATATATCTTTGATCGTTCTCACTTAATCCTTCGGCTGTCAAGCGGTAGAAGTAAACACCCGACGATAGTTTCCCGGCATCGAATTCAATATCGTTTCTGCCTTCAGTATATAACTCGTTGTTGATGAGAGCGGCAACTTCCTGACCGAGGACGTTGTACACTTTTAGTGTTACCATTGCATCCTCAGGCAAAATAAATTCGATTGTTGTTGTCGGATTGAATGGGTTCGGATAGTTCTGAGCCAATTCAAATACATCCGGTACCTCAACATATACACCTGCCGGCTGTGTAAGTGGTGGCGGTGGTGTACCGGAATTTGCACGCAAGAACGGTACATCTGCCAAGTATTTAACACCAGTCAATACAGTCTTTGGAGCAAAGCTGACTGAATCGATGGGACCTTCAAATGCATCGTTGATTTCAGTGAATATGTCAAAGAAACTATCAGCCGGAAAACTAGTGCTACTGTTACGAGTCATGGATGCACTAGCTGAATCGACAATTTCCTGTATCGTTTTACCATCCATGGCATTTCCCGGTTTATAATAAATCAAGTAACCGAAACCGTATGGTATTTGCTGCAATTCACTTGCTGCAACTGCCAACTTACATGCAATAATTTCGCCTAACAAAGAGTTATCGTGCTTATGTGGCGGTAAACTCTTCTGTTTCTTTACAAGTGGTTTACCATTATTGTCGAACACATCGAAGAACCTTGGTGGTTTATCATGGTAACCGCCTTTGCTATCCCATAACGTTTTGTAAACATCTTTTGCTTTTGGCATCTCTAACCAGCCGTACGCTTTCGGTGAATCTGTACGTGCAATACCTATAAGCATACCTGTTGTACCAAATCCTCCATTAGCATAAACTTCTTCTAACAAGTTTATGTAATTTGGCATTGGTAAGCGTGGCATATTAAGAGCAAATGCTGTATCTGTGGGTTGTAGTGTATACTTTAGCTCACCCTTAAGTAATGGTGTCCAATACCATTTGAACTTGAGCGGCTTTGAACCCTTCACGTAAGCATGAATGGTTATTATATCACCAGCTGTTAATGGAGGAGGATCAAATACTATATCGAACTTTTTGGCTTTTCCATCGACTGCAGGGGTCAATGTATATGCACATGGACCTCCATTCTTTTCGATTGAAACAATTTGATAAACAGCCCCTTGGAACTCAACATGAAGGTCAGTCTTATCTCCTGCGGGAGCGGTTAAGTTGATTATCTGTTCAACCTGATACGCCTTACGCTTTACGGCTTTTACCGGTTTACCTCTTGCATCGAGTGCAAGTATATGTTCATGTCTGAACGTCCGATACTTTATAGAATCAGCTTTCAAGAAGTTTCCAAACATTTTACCCGTTACCACACTGCCGCTCGTAATAGCAAACGGAGTAGGTGCTGCAGTTTGAATCCAGTCTGGTTTTACTGTTTCGGTGAGTGTATAATAATCAGCAAACACATCAAAGAAACTAAACTCTCCTGCGGAGTTAGTCATTGTTGTTCGGGTGCCTGTGCCCGCACCGTTGAGCTTAATTTCCCAGTTTTCTAAACCAACTTCGGTTAAATCTTTAACTCCGTTGTTGTTACGATCCCAGAATTTGAGACCGGATACCGTTCCGTATTTAAAGTTACCAAAGTTCTTATTTTCAACCAACGATCCAGAAAAAATATCAACTGAATGAGTGCCTGGATCAGCAGGATATGTTCTCTTCCAACCCGATTGAACGACTTCCGAAACTGTATATGTTCCGACTGTAAGATCAGTAAATTGATACCGACCATCACTATTTGTGACTGTCGAGCCGCTTACAGGACCACTAAGATTAATTGTCCAACCTTCTAATGTTGGTTCGCCTTCGTTCCAGACTCCGTCGCCATTCAAATCATTGAATTTGGTACCGGAAATAGTTCCTAACTTAAAGCAATTCACTACGCTATTAGTCAACACCACAGGGTTAAAATCGAAGTAAATACCGGCTCTGTTTTCAATACAGGTACTTGGGGGAATACTCGCCAGTGGTTCAACCGTGAACTTCACAAATCCATGACTCCCTGGTTCATTCACATTGCTGTCTGGAAGTTGGATGTTATAAAAGCTAAAGCTCAAGCGATTCCCGTCGATCCCAAAAGTATACGGATGGCTGCTGCCTCCCGGAACTACTGTTGAGATATCAAGATTTGCATCCAACGTATCGCGAATAACAATGTTGAATGCAGTATCAGTACCCGTGTTCTGGAAGCGGACCGTGTAGGTTAGTGCTTGACTTGGTATAAAATAACCTTCTGGCGCGACAAGCTTATCATTGGGATCCCAAGCTCCTATAACCACTTGGCTCTCCGAATCAACGTTATTCGCCGGTGTTATGTCTCCACTAACTGGATTAATGATGACCGAAGCGTGAAGAATATCACCAAGGTTGACAATCGGAATAGTAGGAATTTGCACCCTCGCCCATAACCACCCGACAAATCCTGCAGGTAAATCACCTGTGTTAAATGTTACCGTTCCACCCGAAGGATCGCCGCTGTGAATACCACCACTGCTGCTCAGATACTGTACTTGCGCAGGAAGCGTGAAGACAACCTGTGTTCCGGGGACGTTAACAGTACCCGCATTCCGATATTGAATCCCATACCACTTCTCGAAACCCGGACGGGCAATACCGCCTGCGATACTTACAACGAGATCCTGGAACTGTGCTTCCGGCCGATTCCCGAAAATAAGCCCTCTCACCTCCTGTCCGCGTGACAATTCCACAGTGTAACTTCCACCTACTGGACAGGTCTGCATCCAACCTGGCTTTAGAACCTCGCTGACCACATAGGTTCCTGGTTCCAATGACACACAATAGGCTCCGCTGGAGTCAGTCATCAAAAATATAGGACCCGGGTCGATTCTTATGGTCCAACCTTGCATTCCCGGCTCCAAATCATCCTGTATGCAATTCCCATTATAATCCAGGAATTTTATACCACAGATTGAGCCTAATTTTTGGAAGTTACCGAAGTTAGGAACTTCAGTATAACCGCTGCGTCCGGCAATAACATCACCCGAAATAATTGGAATCGTGTGTGAGGTTGCAGGATAAGTTCGCAACCAGCCGACTTGTGCTGTTTCGGTGATCGTATAATTACCGGCAAGTAAGTTTACAAATTCAAAGTAACCGCTTTGATCTGTAATTACAGAATTACTTACAGGACCTGCTAAATTAATTGTCCAACCACCAAGTGGAATTTCACCTTGATCCCATATACCGTTACCATTCATGTCATCGAATTTTACACCACTGATTTGTCCGAGTCTGAAATTACCAAAATTTATACCTACTAAATTTAGACCTGAAGAAACCGCGAGTGAATAAGTTCCACCAACAGGAGCAGTTTGCAACCATCCTGTTTGAAGTTGTTCACTAACCGTGTAAGTTGCAGGGGACAAGTTGGTAAACGAATAATTACCGCTCTCGTTTGTTAGTGTCGAATCAACTGTGGTACTGGCTATATAAATTTTCCAATTTGCTAATCCGGGTTCACCGGCATCGCGTGTACCGTTTCCGTTTAAGTCGTTGAACTTCATACCGGCAATTGAGCCAACCTGTGGTGCTTCGTATTCGAAGTATTTAATAATTTCACCGTTACTTCGGACCGACCAGCCGTGAATTTCGTTACCGACCTTTACCACCGAAAGATGATACCAAGTTGCAGTTCCGGTTCCAATAAATTGTGTTGACCAGTTAGTACCAAAATCAGTAGTTCTGATTATGTTAGTAGCTGAAGTAACCCAGACTTTATCACCCGTTCCGTCCATACCATAAGCTCTGCCTGTGATGGGTGAAGTGATATTTGCCCAAGCGCCACCACCATTAGTTGAACGAGCGATAGTAGGTGTTGCATTACTGGCTGCATTAATTCCGGCTAAACCGGTGGTTGTATTCTTGAAGAATATTGAAGGACTTTCTAACATAGAAGTTGTGCCTGAAATCCAATTTGCACCACTGTTAGTAGTGTAGTAGATTCTGCTATTGTTCGTTCCGAACCAAGCACGTTGATTGTTTAACCAATACATCGAATTGTTCCAGCCATACTCTGTAGTAGCACCGGGAGCTAAATCGGCTGCGGTAGTCCATGTAGTACCACCGTTCGTGGTTTTTACCAGAACATACTTCAGAGGACTTCCAATAGCATCGCCCTGCATATAACCGTTGTTAGCATCAAACATTTTTATTACGTTGAAGAATGCACCGGCAGCAGTCGATTGATACACTAATGACCAGGACGCACCCCCATCTACTGTGCGGTAAAGTCGTGCATCGTCGGTTCCGTTTGCAATTACAAATGCTGTATTTGCATCTAATGCTTCGATATTTGTATTGTCTAATGAGGAGGGATTAGTAACAGCTGTCCAAGATGTACCCCCGTTTGTTGTCTGCAATACTCTGCCTGCACTGCCGGCAGCCCATACAACTAAATTATTCACAGCTTTTACACTCTGTAACGCTGTAGTAACCGGACTTATTTGAGAAGCCCATCCCGGAGGTGGTGGCGGAGGTGACTCAACTATGCTAAACACTGCATCACTCATATCTGTTAGTAATGGATTGTTATTTGCAGTAACTTTTACACGAGCATTTGCAGTATAAGTATGAGGAACCGTCCACATATAAACACTTTTATAAACATTCTCACTAAACAAGTTTAGCTTAATAAGCGATTTTGGATTTGTTTCGACATCGGTTTTTGCAGGTGTATCTTCTACCACAGTTATCCAACTTGAGCCATTGTTTGTCGAGTATTCGATCTTGACTGTTGTGGCTGAATAATGTGTCCAGCTAATTGGATATTGTTGACCCGAAACCCATATTTCGCCGCCGTTCGGTGAAACCACACGAACATTTGGCTCGACAGAAATCGGTTCCAAGTAGAATCGTTCATTGGCAGCTAATGCAACCGAAGAATAACCACACGCCGCCCACATATAATCGATGCCGTTATTCGCTAATTGTGAACTCATGTTCCCGCGAGCTGTAATCATATTTGGTAAATTAGTCCAGCTATTTGTTGTTAAGCTGTATAAGTAGGTATTAGCAGTCGGTGTGCTTCCACCGATGAGACCACCGGTAAATACAACACCATTACCGTTTGTTAGACCGGCACCACTTGGTCGTGATAGTGCACCCGCGGGATAGTTCGCAATCGCAGTCCATGTAATTTGCGCCGGGTTTGCAGGATTGATATCGCCTCGATATGCAGTAGCTAAACCGACTGCATTACCATCGTAACCACCTGTAATAATTATTGTGTTACCAAGGATACCGGCTCCCATCTTTCCTGATGCCACCGGAATAGATGTAGCAGTCGCCCATGTATTGGTCGTGGGATTGTAATATCTTACTGCGTTTGATGCGGTTGTCGGGGCTGTGAAAGTTCCATTGTCGCCGCCAATTACATATATCAAGCTGTCGTTCCAAGTTACAATTCCGAAATCATAATACGGAACTGAAACAACTGCTTTCGATGTCCAGCTATTTGCAATAGGATTATATTCCTGAACTGCACCTGTTGCATTACCTGCCACAGAATATATCAGACCTTTAACTGTTGATGCACCGCCGGTTGCTGAAGCAGTTGGAAGAGCTGCGCCTGACGACCAGCTATTGGTCTCTGTGTTGTATTTTCTGTTCGTTGTAACAGGTGTTCCGCCACCCATAACGAATACATGACCCACTCCGCTGATTGTAACATAAGCAGCGTGTGGACGGGATATTGCATCGGGTGCTGACGCACGCACAGTCCAACCTGTTGGTAGGGTTGTTACAATGCTAAATACAGCATCACTCAAATCTGTTAATGCCGGATTTGTGGCTGAAGTTACACGTACACGTGTTTGAATCGATGGTGTATTTGGAATAGTCCACATGTATGAACCAAGATTTGATTCTTTACTGATAACCATTTCTCTATCATCAATAAATTCCGAATTATATTTTGCCGGTAGATCTGAAGCTATGCTAATCCAACTTGAGCCGTTATCAGTCGTGTAATCAAGATTTACAGTTGTTACACCATACGAATTCCAAGAAATTGGTTGTTGTGTTCCGACGAGGAAAACTTCGCCACCGTTCGGTGTTGTAACAGTAACATAATCTACAGCAACGTAAGGGAATATATTTATTTCATCAAGGTACATATGGTTTCCATATCGACTTGTACCAAGGAAACTAACGAAAACTTTTGACTGACCACCGAATGCCAATAAGTCAACACTGTCCCTTACCCACTCGTTTGTGGCTGAATAACGAATATAATTACCTAGTCTTGTCCAAGGTCCGGTGATACTATCACCCGTTGTCGCTTGAACTGTGATTGAATCGAAACTTGTAGTATATCCATTATCGTGATACATCCAGAAAGTCATACGCGATCCACCGTCAGGTAATGATATTCTCCTTGTTGTTAATCGTGCTTGTGAACCTGTTGAAGCACTATAAGAATTAAAACGTGCTTGCCGATTTCCTGAGTATGGCGGAGCGGCTGGATTTGTTCCGGTTCCTGTAATTATCGACCATACCGGCACCGTTGAACCTGTTGTTACGACTGCTGTACTCCATCCATCCGGTATTGTGGTACTTCCTTCAAATGACTCACTGAGTATCGCGCCGGGAATATAGTTGATTACAGTTCGTGCAGTATCGTTAGCACGGTCTTCATCGGTAACTAAATCAGTAAAGGCGGCTAATTGGTGCATTCCCGCGACAGGTGTATGCCATACTAAACGCATCGTATCTTTTCCTCCTGCGATAATGGAACGTGATGCGGCAACTGGTGTTTGTAATACTCCACCAATAGTCCACTGCACATTGTATGTTGATTGAGAAACTTGACCGAAGTTTGTAACTTCAGCATACAATACAATACTATCGGATTTTGTAAATTGGAAACCTTCCTCAAATGGTGCTGATTGATTCCAAGGTATATATCCCCTTCCGGCTGTTTTACCAAATTCTTTTGCTTCTGAAATTTCAGCTTCACTTATGCGTGCTATTTCTTCATCAGATGGTTGTGTAAAAGCTTTACCGAACTCGGTAGCAACCGGATTCCAAAGTTTGGAAACTCCGATATCATTCACTGGTGCTACTTCTATCTTAATATCATCCAAACCGGGGTTGAATTGATTTGCGATGGAATACACACGCCATCCAACATAGTATGTTCCTGTTGTGGGAACGAGCAACATTGCTTCTGCTTTAGCAAATGTAATGTTTGTTATATCTTCTTTTCTCCAAACCAAATTTGTAAGCGCAGCCGCTGTTGGAGATGTTCCGTACATAACTTCAATCTTTTCAATCCAGGACGCTGAATTCGTTCGATACCAGAATGTAACCCGATGAGGCACACCACCTTCGATTTCTATTGGCGGTGTAATTAACCAATCGTTAGCGGCATTGGTTCCATGATATGTATATTTGATACCTTTACCACCCCCCGGCGTTACGTTATATAATGGATCAGCGACTGTCTTCCATGTATTTCCGTCACCGTTCACGTCTAAACGTGTCCATCCTTCCGGTATTCCGTCGACTGCAACGGTTTCAAAAGTTTCGTTGACAAGAATTGTTTCAACCGGTAAAGCCAAATCGACAATTATGCTTTCACCGTTTGCTATGGTCGTGTCCTTTGAGGTTACCTTATAACCGGCTTTTGAAGCACGCACGGTAATATTTCCGGCACTGATACCTGTAATAGTATAATAACCTGCTGCATTAGTAGTTGTATTTAATCCTTGACCAACAATCGCAATAGTAACACCACTGTGATCAGTTTGTCCGGCTAAAGTTACTGTTCCTGATACTGCTGTAGGGAGTTGTGGTTCTAATGTAAAATTGAATCCGGTAACCGCTGTTGTTGAAACTGTAGTATCACGGCTTAAAGCAGCTGGAACGAAACCAGTTTTTGAAACAGTAATCCTGTAATTTCCTGCATATAAACCACTGAATAAATATGCACCATCGTTATCAGTAATCATCGAATCGGTGCGTGCAACTGTGAGTCCTTGGATTTTTACTTTAACTCCGCTCCAGTCACTTGTACCTCCTAATTGAGCTACCCCAGCGAGCGAGCCGGAAGGAGGCGGTTCTGGTGTCATCAAATATTCTGCCGTATTTTCAATTAGCTGTTTTGCCACTGTGGTATCAGTGATTGAACCAATGGCAAATAATTGATTTACAATTTGTGCGCTTAACGGATTTGGATTGTTATCGTAAATTATCATTGCGCAAGTATCAGGACCTTGTGTCGTATAAATTGACCATCCTGCAACTTTATAAGCGCCAACATCACCTGGAATTAACCTCATTGCATCCCTTACTCTTACGCTTGTTCCTGTAAAAGCAACCGGTCCGCTAATCGGATTCGGAGTATTAAATATGGCGTGTGATGGTTGTGTAATAACCAGATTACTAGTTGTAACATCGCTCAACCAGGAGCTATCATGCAGAACATGCCTGCGGAAATCAACATCTACTTGAGTAGTTTGCCAGCGGAAAATATAATCTTTTTCACCACCTTCGATCCAGATTTTTCCTCCGGTAAGTGCCCTATTCACCAACGCATTACGTTTAGCAGCATCGCCGAATACTCCGGTTCCTTTTGTTCCGCCAGTCCAAACAACAATATCATAATTGGGATATTGAGCTGGATCGTGAATAGCAAATGAGGCCGTATCAACTATATATCCTGCTTCCGTGAGTGTTCGAAGAATTAATCTACCAGTAACACCCTTCATCAGTGGATCCACTTCATAATCACCCTTATCGTCCGTCCCGCTTTTCAGGACGGATTCTGTTTTTGCAGTTCCATCATCATCTACAACCAACACAATACCTTTTGTGCTGATAATTACAAAACTATGGAAGCCACTAGTCGGATGTGTTGTAATATTTGCGAGAGCCGATTTATCCTTGGCAAAAATTTTATACTGAATCGTATCTCCGACCTCAACAAGAGATGTATCGATATCAAAAATACCTTCATAATTATTACCCGTAGTTTTCACCATACCAAAAACACCGCCTAAGGATTCTCTCAATCGAGTATATTCCACCCATACAGTATCGACACCGATATTATCAGTAACTGCCGCACGAACAGTGGCGGGCCAACGGAGTTTTGGTTGATTACGAAGTATTGTGTGTGTAATAACCGGTGGAGTTATGTCATCTCCAACATAGAAAGAATGGAAGTTTGTCGGTGCATTCACCGGATGCGTTGAAAAACCAGCAGCTAAATCCTTCGCATAAATATAATATCGATAAGTAGCCGAAGCACCGTTGCCGGGAATGTCTGCTACATATTCGTTTGTACCGCCGGTAGGTGTCATTGTTATTGAATCGGTGAAGGCGCCTGTTCTGCCCCAATACACTTTTAATTGATCCGGGTCAAGAGCCGATCCACCTGCAGAAATAGTTGCTACTATAGGATAAGGTCCAACAGGATTCTCGCTATCGCCACGTGGTGTATGGGCAATACTTGGAACATAGTTCGCGGGATTAATAAAGCCACGTTGACCGAACCAATGGACCATACTCGGAACGTGAGCACCTCCATACAAATTCCGGTCAGCTTGAATTACTGCATCGGCATTCAGTGTCATCGTTGCGCCACTAGTAGGTAAATAAAAATGACTTTGCAGAACGCATTTATCTAATACTTCTCTTCCGATATCATTCCAAATATTCATAAGAGTAGACGACCACATTTGACCATCTGTATGAACCTGATTTACTAAACCACCGGGATAAAGAGGTGCATAATTTAAAATTCTTCCCGCCCAGAATGGATTATGTCCATCCCAATCGAAAACCCAAAAATATGGTGCTTGCGAGGGCTGCCAGAAATTTAGAGCGCGTGAATAAGACTCTGCCCAATAATCGCCGAAACCTTCTCCGAGTGCACCTTGCTGACCTGAACCAGACCAACCCGGTTTTGAACCGTGTTGAATTGCATGTCCGTATTCATGCAAGATTACATCTGCATCTTCGGCATCGTCAACACCGCCGTCGCCAAAACTCATTCGATTTGTGGAAGGTGTGTATGAAGAATTATCGTCCCCGCTGTGTCCGTGGGCATCTGCACCGATAGATGTATTTTGAATATTTGTAAATCCTAAAGACTGAATCCAACGTTGGCTAAGATCAGTGTGGTAGTAAAGCATAACATCTTCGAAGCCATCATGACTCCGAGTGTATCTGAATGAGTCGGGATGAGCTGATGTTACGGGGGCAATACTTGGAGGGTCCCAATCGATTACGTTTATATACGGACCTGTTAAACGATAAACTCCTCCGCTGAATGATAAATCAGGCAATGTTCTTAAGACACGCTGACCATTAAGTTCGGGTGTATCCGCATCATTTCCTGATGGATCTACAAAACCGCCGGTTCCGTATGTCGCTCCAGCAGTGGTTAATGGGTCCGGGTCGAATACCAATCCACTTCCAGTTGTTGAACGAGCAAAATGTGCAACACCGGCAACCGCCCCTTTTGTTATTTGAGATACATAGTTAATATCACAGTGGACTACTGAATCACGAACCGTATGATAGTATGGATTTTCATTTTTTTCATAGAATCCGGTTATAACGTATCCTGCGTTCTCGAACGGAATATAATCACTCGCATACGCTGCAGTTATTTGAGTAGTAAGTGTCGAGTATAATTGTGTCAGTGCTGCCAATGTATCTGTGAAGAGTGCAGATGCAGCATTGTTTCCTGATGGGCTATTATCTTCGTCTCTCTCGACCTTCACAATATTCTGCCCGCCCGAATAACCTATCATATCAACATTGATCATGACTCTTATTTTATGGTTATTGGCTACGGCAATATTCGTTACGTAAGCCTGACTTCCGTAATAACCCTGTTCTTCCGCGGAGAAGAATATTAATTTTATAGTATATTCGAAATTTCTTTTAGCTATTATGCGTGCAACTTCTAAAATAGAAGAAGTTCCGGAACCGTTATCATCGGCTCCTGGTCCATTTACAGTATCGTAATGTCCACCTATTACTACCATTGTATCGGGTACACGAATCCCGGTTTTTGTTACTACAATATTTTGCAATGTGTTTCCGTTGTAAACAAAGTCCTGTTGAACAATATCCGTGTATCCATAAGATTGAAGTTGTGCAATCAACCAATCTCTTGTTTTGGCAAGTGAATCCCTGCCTGCAACAGAACTCGCCCATCGGGCTTTAAAAGCTTCCAAACGAAGCATATTGTTGTTAATATTTGTGGAAGATACCTGATTAACTAATTCCTGTATTGCTGGTTTAGCAGTTAAGACCGGTAATGCTTTAAAGATTGCCGGAAAGTCAGGTTTTTTCTGTGTAATTTTTTCTTGATTAACATCTGTATGGAAACATGTCATATCCGTAACTCTGAATACTTCACCATTACTTGCGTCCACAAAAACTTCCCAATCGCCGCGTGGTTCAAAAGCCGGAATTATAATACGATAAACCAACCTCCCAATTCCATTTTCTACATTAATCATTAACTCCGATTTTTGCTCGCCGTGAAGCTCCCCTGTAACACCTAAAAAAGTACGTGCAGTATTTATAGCCGATGCTTCAGTTAGTTGTGGTATTGTGGCTGGAGGAGTAAAATAAGATTTATAATTAGACGAGAAAAACTCGACCTTGTTTGTTTTATCAATACTTACAACCATATCGGATTGATAGATAGGAATTCCATTATAGCTTTGTAGAAAATTTACATGCTGTCCGGCAGGAGTTTCTTGTATATATGCAAGGTTAATATCGGTAAGATTCGATTTCATTTTAAACCGCAAAAGATTTGTCTGCAAATACTCTCGGGCAATTTGTTCAGGACTTCCTGAAACAGGTCCAAAATTTACATCGGATATATAAAAAGCATCTTCAGGAATATATTTTTCGAATGCAGGATGCTTAAATAACTGCTGCGACTGCCCTGTTTTATTCAGAACTTGAGCTTCAACAATTTGAATGTTCGAAAATAATATGGCAGCAATAGCTACCAAACTAAGAATTCGTAATAAATCTTTCATGGATTGTACTCCTTTGATATGGTTAATTATATAATAGTTGTTCTAATAAGCTGTCCGCACCACCAGCAAGATGGTGCGGACAATTATTTTCTACAAGAAAATGAAGAAAGTAGAGACGCACCGTAATGCGTCTCTACAAAGAATTGAACTTACTTACTATTAGGACATTTGTCCAATTGTTATTTATTATGTTTTTTTCTATTTTCGTACCAACTTTTATGTTGGTCGGTTTTTAATTTGATATCAACTTTTAACTCTGGGTGAAACTCTTTTACAAGACGTAAATATTGAATGTTGGTGTTCATAGTCCGTCCTGTAATTTGACATATTGAGATCGCATCGTGTTTCTTCTTAACCAACTGTAACACTTGCTCATAAGCCTTGATGTATCGATCAACTGCTCCTTGTGTGTGACCAGTCCTAAGCACAATGTCCGCTGGTGAAACACCTTCTTCATACAACGAGATGATGATACCTTTATGTGTCGGGTTGCTGCCTTGATC
>JASEGV010000063.1 GCA_030017895.1 Bacteroidota bacterium
ATTTTCTTAAATATACAAAAAAAAGTATTCAATAAGTCAATTTTTGGAACCGCCCCTAAGTTATATTTAACCATGCCTCTACAAACGCAACATCACATTAAAAACGTTCTCATTACCGGTGGAACTGGTTTTATCGGCTCCAATATTGCCGAAGTTCTATTGAAAGAGGGCTGCCAGGTCCGCATACTAAGGCGGGAAAATTCAGACTTACGAGCTTTGAAAGGTTTGAACGTCGAACATTTTATCGGAGACATACTCGATAAAGATTCTTTAAGACAAGCGATGGAAGGATGCGATACGGTTTTTCATACAGCGGCAATCGTGGCTATGTGGCGGAAAAAAGGAACCGAACAAAGGGACGTGAACGTCCTCGGCACTAAAAACGTTGCCGAAGTCGCTCTCGAGTCTGGAGTGAAGAAATTTATCCACACAAGTTCAATCGCTGCTTTAGGATATCGGACCGACGGAAAATTATCCGATGAGACAACCGTTTTCAACTGGAACTCCAATCTCACATACAAATATTCCAAACATTTAGCCGAGCTTGAAATATTTAAAGCCATCGAGAAAGGACTACCCGCAGTGATCGTTAATCCTGCTATAGTAATCGGGCTGAAGGATTACCGCTTTCATGGCGGATCTTTGATTAGAAGAGTTAGCAGCGGCATGGTTCCTTTCTACATTGACGGCGGAATGAATATCGTTTACATAGATGATGTCGTTTTCGGGCACATTCAAGCTGCGAAGGTGGGAAAAATTGGGGAGAGGTATGTTTTAGGTGGATCGAATCTTACTATCCAAGAAGCATTTAAACAAGTTGCCGAAGTTGTTGGAGTTTCTTCACCAAAATTTAAAGCACCGACATTGTTAGTAAAGTGGGCTGCAAAAATTTTTGATTCGATAAGCAGTGTTACGGGGAATAAACCGCTTATCAGTTCCGATTTGATTGCGAGTATCGGGATAAATTTTTGGTTTAGTTCAGAGAAAGCAGAGCGAGAATTGGGATACAAGATTACACCGTTTAACGAAGCTGTTAAGAAAACTTATGAGTGGTATAAAGATGAAGGATTGTTGGAGTGATGGAGTAATGAAGATTGTTTTATTTTGTTAGATAGAATTCTTTTTTGCAATGAAGAAGAGCCAATATTTCAATTTCGTCCTCTGAAATTTGATAAATCATTCTATAGGAATATATGATTAATTCTCTAATATTCTTTTCATTTATTTCTGGAACTATTCTGCCAATAGAAGGATAAAGATTCAAATGTTCTGATCTTTCTACAATTTCTGTTGAAACTTTTTTAGCATAGTATTTTGAATCTCTGGAAATAAAATCATTTATCTGCTTTAAATCTTCCTTGGCAGGAAGCGACCACTTTACCATGTTTCAATTTCTTTTTTTAAATCGTTTGCAGAAACTACCTCATTATTTTTTACTGCCAACTGTCCTTTTTTAATTTTATCTATAACATATAAACGATACATGAGGTCTTCAATTTCAACTTCATCTGGGAAGTCTGAAAACGATTCGATTATTTCTTTTTTAATTACTTGCATATGTTTACCTTATCTCTTAATGTTCGTCTATAAGCTAATAATAAAAACACTAATTATCAATTCTATGCTTTTTGTTTTGCAGTTACTAATTTCTTAAATTTTACAAAAATATTTTTAATTCAATTATATGAACACATCAAAGTCAAACACATTATTCGAAAAAGCGAAACAACTAATACCCGGTGGAGTCAATTCACCGGTGCGGGCATTTAAATCAGTCGGCAGGAATCCAATATTTATCTCGAAAGCTAAAGGGTCGAAAATCTGGGATGTTGACGGAAATGAATACATCGACTATGTCGGATCGTGGGGACCGATGATTCTTGGCCATTCACATCCAAAAATAATTGAAGCAATTAAGAAAACAGCCGAGAGCGGAACAAGTTTTGGCGCTCCAATCGAACTTGAAGTTATGATGGCTGAGTTGATCACGAAGATAATGCCTTCGATTGAAATGGTTAGGATGGTAAACTCAGGCACCGAGGCAACAATGAGCGCAATCCGGCTTGCACGTGCATATACGGGTAGAAATAAAATAATTAAATTTGAGGGTTGCTACCACGGACACGGCGATTCGTTTTTGATAAAAGCCGGTTCGGGGGCTATGACTTTCGGAGTTCCAGACAGTCCCGGTATCCCAAAAGGCATAGCCGACGATACTTTGACTGCACGCTTCAACGATATTGCATCGGTAGAGGAATTGATTTCTAAAAACAAATCAGCGGTTGCTGCTTTAATCGTTGAGCCGGTTGTTGGTAATATGGGCTGCATACCGCCAAACCCAAACTTCTTAAATGAGTTGCGAGATTTATGCACGAGAGAAAATATTATATTAATTTTTGATGAAGTAATGACTGGTTTCCGCGTTTCGTTAGGAGGTGCTCAAGGACTCTACGGAATCAAACCAGACATTACTACGCTCGGAAAAATTATCGGTGGAGGTTTACCAGTCGGTGCTTATGGCGGCAAGAAAGACATTATGCAAATGGTTGCACCGAGTGGACCGATGTATCAGGCGGGAACGTTATCCGGAAATCCACTCGCAATGGCGGCGGGTTATGAAATGCTCTCGATAATATCTCAAGATAAATCTGTTTATAATATTCTTGAGGAACGATCGGCACAATTAGAAAACGGAATGCGTGATGTTCTCAAAAAGCACAATCTGAATTACAGGATAAACAGAGTTGGTTCGATGTTCACTTTATTTTTCACTGATGAAGAGGTTTACGATTACGATTCTGCAAAAAAATCGGACACACAGAAGTTTGGAAAATATTTTAACGAGATGTTGAAACGGGGAATTTATTTAGCCCCATCGCAGTTTGAAGCGGCGTTCGTTTCGGCGGCACATACCGAGGAAGATATTGAAAAAACGAATAGCGCTTTTGCTGAAGCAATTGAAATTATAATGTAGAGACGTTCCATAGAACGTCGCTACTACGATTTAAAAATAATAAAAGCCATCCCGAAAATCGAGATGGCTAATTTGTTATAAGTTACTGAAGTTACGCAAAATTGACTTTTTGTCATGTTGAGCGAAGCGAAACATCTAAAAATGACTCTTTTGCGTAACTTCAGTAAGTTATTTAAAAATTACTAAAGACCCACAGAACCATACATGTAAACTGTTGCAGTTCCATTAGCGCCACTCACCGATATTTTAACTACTACAGGCATAGGGTTAGGGGTTCCACCCGGGGTTCCATCAAGAACCTGAAGGCGGAAATCGGTTGTGCCCGAACCTCTAAATGTATAATCGCCAAACGGTTCTGTTGGCAAACCTCCAATGTTTGCACTCCAATTTGTACCTTCGGGCGGTGCAAATTCAATAGATGACGATATAACAGTTCCCGAAGAAAGTGGGTTACCATTCTGGTCGGAAATTTTAACATCAAAAGTTTGAGACCCACCTCGTAGAACACTAATAGTATAAGACGGACTAACTGTAATAACAGGAACACCTGAGAAAACCAACAATATACTATCCTGTACAAGAAGTGCATTTTCGCCTATAGTCTGGGCTTTAATCCAGGCATATCCGGTTCCATCTCCCACTAAAAATGCAGGATAAATCAATGCGTCTAATGTTGCACGCGGTAGTGGATTGCCGCTATACAACTTCACGGTTGCGTGTCCGCTAATAGATGTATAACCGGCGGCACCAATTATACCTCCAGTTGTATTGAAGTAAACAGCAGTACCGGGATGAACGGGATTAGTGTATTTATCTCCAACTTGGACGGAGATATCGTTTGATCTGCCAATCCAATTATAACCTGGAAAATTATATTTTGCGGCACCTAACGAGAAATGCTCTTGGTTGGGTAAACCTGCATTTACAACTACGCGTGTTGGCGTTGAACGAACCCAAACTCCATCACTTTCTCTTCTTAAAGAAGCAACTACCTGAAGAACACCTGCAACTGTTCCGCTGTTAATAGTCGTGGCTACCCGTCCTGCTGAATTTGTCATCGCTGAAGAAGGTGAAACATAAGCCCCTCCTGAAACCGGGGGTCCTGAAATAGTGAAGGTTACCGTGTCGCGCTGCGCAATACTGATTGGAAATCCAAGAGAATCTCTGACTTCATATATTATAATTGCTGTTTCATTACCACCAACACCGTATACTTTTATGTCAATGGTTTGTGGACCCATAAAGGCAAACGTTTGAGGCATTCCTGACCCTGGCGGAGTTCCGCCACCACCACCAACAGTCGTTGTTGTGTCAAGTTTTATGATAATTGGAGGAATCGGATATCTCGAACCGGTTTCTACATTAAATAAAAAAGGTAATTCCTCTTGATAACCATCTTTTTTCAAATTAATAGTAACTTTTAACTGTGTTGTAGGTTCAAGTGTAAATTGTAACTCATAGGCGCCCTCTTGGTCGGTTGAATCAATAATCGGATTTAAACCACTGGCGGTTAATTTTACCTGTACACCCTGAACAGGTATTGTCATATTTTGTTTTTGCTCAAAGACTCTGCCGTATATTTTAACCAGTGTTTCCTCGTCCACCGCTACCTTGTCCTTACAGCTGTAGAATGTGAATAAAAACAAAGCGGCAAGCATATACATCAATATTTTAATTTTCATAGACTTTTCCTAATATATTCTTTAAAAATATTTTTATTTACTTTTGTATCTATCAAGATCCTTCTCAAATTTTTGCCGCTGAGTCTCGATAGGGTTTTCTTTTATTTTCCTTGCCATTCTTTCTTGTAAGGTTGGAACAAGGTCAATCTTTAAAAGTATAGTAAGCTCTCTTTTCGAAGTTAAAATTTTATCGTAGCCGAAAATGTATCTTAATCCAAAAACCCACCAGGGTAAATCTTTCAGTAATGGGATACCGGAACGCACCTTCGAATCGAAATTTGAATATAAACCACCTATCACAGTTTCTTCGCCATCCAACATCAATAAAACAGTTGTAGCTTTAGTCCTACCGATGGTTGGGGCTTCGCCGAGCGATAATACTATGCTTCGCTCAACATCGAGGTCTAAATAAACAAATTCATTTTCACCTTCTTTAATTACGTAAGGAGTAACTTCAATAATCGTTCCTGTAGGAATCTGTTCAATAACCGTGTTCCCAGCAAAATCTTTTTTCTTCACAGAAATATCTTCACCGACCTGTATTTTTCCTTTTTCGCTGGATCGCACAACTATTTGCGGGTTGGATATTACTTCGCCTATATCATTTTCTGAAAAGAGCCGGACTATCGCATCTAAATTTCCAAAAGATAAATCGACACCTTTTAATGCAAGATTAAAGAGAACAGTATCAGTAACTTTTTGAGCAGCCTGTTGGTCGATGGTCAGTGATTTAAATTGATCGTCGGGTTTGCTTCTAAAAAATTTCCAGTTAATACCCGATTCATGCATCTTATTTAAATCGACGTTGAAGAAGACTGCCGAAATCTTAACCTCGCGGCTGTTCATATTTACCGGTTCTTTTACAAATTGCGAACTACCAATTGCTTTTTCTCCTACCGCTTCACCTTTTGCGCCTGTTATCTCAAAATAATCCTGATATTCTAAATACCAGATATTGTTGATTTTAAGTATTAATTCGAGTGCGTCCTGCCAGTGCATTGCTTTAATATCGATACCGATAGGTGTGGTTCGTTTAACAGGATCGATAATTAGTTTCCCAAGGTATTTTTTACTAGCTTCACTCAGAACCGTGATCGCTTTATCGAACGGGGTGGTTTGTGCGATGGAGACTATCTCGTCCTTGGATACAAATTCTCTTAGGACTCGTTTTTCGGTTTGGGAAAAGGCACCTTGTTCAGAAAGGAGACTAAAAAATAATAAGAGTGCGAATAAAGTTAATAAGTTTTTTTTCAATGTTTTCATTTTGTCCTCACTTCTGTTGTTGTCCATAACGGATATTCAATTCAAATTTTTCTATTATACCACCCTTGTTCAACGTACACTCAATACGTCCGAGAACCGGGTCAACCTTAGTTACATAGCCTAAATAAACTTCATCGCCCTCAGTCAAAGCCCGCATTTTATTACTTTGGTCTATTACAAAAGCTTTGCCGGGCACTACAGCTTTTAAATCGGAGCGCTCAATCTCAACCAAATCATCAAGGTTGGGGGGTAAATCTCTAAGTATTAATGGTGCAAACGGGTCGGTGGTTAGTGTGACTGGAGTCAGCTTCTGGTCGCCCGCCGACGAGTAAAGTTCTGGAATCGACGAGAAGTATGCATTTAAAATTATTTCGTAAGTAACCAACAACTCGGTTTCTTTCGTTTTCTTATTTGTTGTTTCTAAACCACGTAGTGCCATCGAACTGATTTTATATAAGAGCCGATTGTTTTCGAGATACCAGATGAAGCGGAAAAGATTTTCAAAGGTTGCCTCGCCTTTTAAATTGTAAGTATTAAATCCATAATTTTGTGCGGCATTGGAACCTACGAAAATCATATCTAATTTTATTTCGCCGCTTCTGCCAATCAACTGATTAATATAATTATAGGTTTCGCCTGTGATATTGACTGGTGGAATATCCTTGTTTCTCGATTCCCATCTTTCTTTTGTGTTGATTAAGTGTTCGCTTAAAGAATTATATTGATTGACTAAGTCAGGAGTGTTTTGCAGTTCTGCATCTATCGTCTGTATTTGCTTTTGTATAGTTCCAATTTTTTTAGGTAGATGAGCACTCCTGAAATAAAAACCGATTGCTAAAATAATCCCTAGAAGAACTCCTAAAACAATTGTATTTCGTAATATATAAGACACTTCATCCTCCTAATCTCTTAATGTGGTTTTTCTTCTGGTTGTTGGGGTGATCCAGTCTGTTGACTAATCGGCGGTTCGTTTTGCCGAATTTCGGTACCTGTTGGAACGCTAAGCTCATAGTTGTAAACCGTTTTTTCTCGTATCTCTTCTTGAAGTACTTTATTTAAAACTGCGTTCGAAAGATGTTGTGCAATTTTGGGAATTCTTGAGCGATATATTGCAAAACCGTTAAATGCTAATTTTTTATCAGGGGCACTCTGCATGGCGGTAATCCAGAGAGAGTTGATATTTTCGACGGAGTGCGATACTTTCTCGATCAACTGCGACCATTTGTCATATCCCGGAACAATTGAATCGTAAACTGAAAGTGCAAGACGATATCGTTCGAGTTGGTTATTAAGACTACTAATTATAACTTGTAGTCTTTGATTTTCTTCTAATTGTGCCTGCTTTTGTGCAAGAATTTCCTTTTGGGAAGCTAGTTCGGAATTAAGCATTGATATTTGATAAGTGAAATAAAAAGTACTAAAAAATATTAGAATAAGAAGTAGATACCCGTGCCATCCTAATTTAAAAGCACGTTGTTCTTCACGAATAAAATCGGGAAGCAAATTAATAGGATAGAACGCAGGGTTGTTCTCGTCTAAAATTTTCCAGGCAGTCGCTATTGCCACAGCATATTCGGGAATAAGCTCTTGCGTTTCGGGGGAAAGAAAACTTGTATCAAGATAAGGTGTTTGCAAATACTGGATATCGACTTCGGGTAATTGATCTTTAAGAAACTCGTCGAAGGTAATACGGCGGCTTTCGCCTGCTAATAATATCCTGTCGATTCGTGGAATTCCTAAATTATCTTGTTCCAATAAAAGGCGGCTATAGACAGTATTTTGGATGTTTATTGAATCGTAGCCTTCGCCTAATACTGGTGCGAAATGGAAGAACTCAGACCCTTTCATAAAAATTAAACGGGTAAACTCGGTTCCTACGTAAACGATAGCGCTGATTTCATCAGGAGCGAAACCGTAGTTGGCACGTGCTAAATTCATTAGCGCGATATCTGATGTTTCGATCAGAGGAATTTTTGGAGTGCGGTTGTCGAGGAAAGGTTTAATGTCTTCAATCGTACGGAACAAACTAATGCCGTCTTCGCGAACAGCGCAAACCAAGTTTCTATCGGATGAATAGAAAACATCGACAGAATCTTGTGCCGGTTGAACAGAACGAACTTTCTTTAACTCTTCAATGATTCTCTCTTTAAGCTTTGTTCCTTTCAACCCGAAATCGCTCTCGATTGTATGGTAGTAAACGCTTGGTTCAGAAATCGCATATCCAAGTAAATATGAAGTTGGTTTATATCCAGACAAGAGTCCAATCAAAACACTGTTGTTGTCCTCGCTGCTATCCGAGCGATCTGCCCCGGTTGGTATCGAGAATGTATCTGTTGTGGTTTCAGCGAAACCATCTGACAAATCTTTGAGCTGCCGTTCTTCTAGTTTGTTTACGAGCGAGGCAACTTTTAGTTCGTCAATAACAACACTTTTACCCTTCTTCGATAATTTAGCAAATTTAATTTCAAGCCCATCAACAAAAAGACCGACGGCACTTTTTTTATTACCTCTCATGGTCGCCATTATATATAGAACCTTTCATGTATATTTGCCATATTAACTTCCATAAACTTATAAACAATTTAATAAATTGTTTTATCAAAAAAAAACACGAAGTTACTGTGTTACTAAATTTAAAATTTGCTGCAGCCGACGCTTGTTATTTGCGTAACTCATGGCATTTTCAAGTGAAACCCTTTTTGTTAAATATAAGCGCTTTAAATCCTGTTCTAAAGTAGTCATTCCTTCGTCGCCAGACTCAGACATCATCTGGTATATCTCGCTGGTATTATTATTTTTGATTGCTGCTTTTACAGAAGGATTAGCCACCATTATCTCCTTGGCTAATACTACTTTACCATCTAAACTTGGAATAAGTTTTTGCGATATTACTAATTTAACAACATCTGCCAAACGATTACGTACACGTTCCTGCTCGTATGGTGGAACTTCTCCGATAATTCTATCGATACTTTCAACCGCCGACGAGGTGTGAAGAGTTGAAAAAACTTTATGACCGCTATCGGTGATTTCAAGAGCTGTCATAATTGTATCCGGGTCACGCATCTCACCTATCACGATAATATCGGGATCTTGGCGAAGCGACTGTATAGCTCCTTCTTTGAAGGAGAGAACATCTCGTCCAATTTCCCGATGACGGATTATACATCTATCTGACTTATGCACATATTCGATAGGCGAAGCAATTATAACAACATGTCCATCTACAGAATGATTGTTGGCGTCGATGATTGTATCTAATGTAGAACTTTTTCCTGAACCAGTAATACCGGTTACGAGTATCAAACCCTCCATCGTATGAGCGAGATTGAGTATTTTAGAAACATTCGAGTGAAAGTCTAATGATTTATACGGACGCACGACGGCATTTATAACACGCATATTTAACGCTAACTGGTCGAGGTCGAAGTAAGTATCGGCACGAAAGCGGTACATCAGATCATTTTTAAAAATAGTATATGAAAAATCTAAATTACGATTTTCGAAAAGAAATTGTCTTTGGCGTTCGAGCAAAATAGTAAGAATGATAATGTTGACTTCATCGAAAGAAAATGAACCGGAAGCTGTATCCGGTTTTTTATCGCCATAAATACGATACCATATTCTTCCCTGCGATCCGAAGCCACCTATATCGATATCGGAGGCATGGTTTTCTTCCATCCGAATTAAAAAACTATCGAATAATTTTTTTATGATAGTACGTTCTTCAGGACCCTGACGATTTACGAGGTCGCCGATAATCATCATCCTCTCGACACCGTAAGCGGTATCAGGAATACTTGCGGTTATCTGTTTTAATATTAATTTTGCTTCTTCCATTAATAACTGACTGAAGTTACGCAAAAGAGTCATTTTTAGATGTTTCGCTTCGCTCAACATGACAAAAAGTCAATTCTGCGTAACTTCAGTAACTGACTTTAATTATGTCCTGATAAAACATTGAAAAATATAGTTTAATATATGAAAATTATTTACAGTTGTCAATATTCAGGAATTCTAACATTTTCCCACCATTGGGTGATAGAGTAAGTTGATCGATAAAATCCTGGAAAAAATGGTGGTCTTACAGATGGGTCGCTAAGCCGTGGGTCATAATAATATCGCTTAGAAAAACCATTCACCAGAGTTGATCCGGCAAATCGCCCTACCGCTCCTCGTCTATCTTGTATAAGCCCACCTATTATTCTTAACCAACCACTCACAGGTCTTGAATTCCAATTTTCAGCTGTAAATGAGCCAGATCTCGAAAAAATACTCGCATGAATTTCGCAATTGGTGTTATTTGCAGTATTATTTGATACGATAACATTTGTCTCAGATACAAGACCTAACATATCATCGGTTGAAGGAATTGTTAAAGGATTTCGTTCATATGTCACATCATCAACTATAAACATTTCATTTAATGAGCCAATAGATAGTCGGCCATCCAGTTGACCTTTTACGTACACTCGCTGATTTCCTAAAATAACTCCGTTGAATCCTGCAGCATTAAGTGTAATAGAATCTACAATGGGACCCGATACGGAATTTTGTATATAAGCTTTGCCATCATTGTTGGCGGCGGTCCCTGCCGATAATGTTACCCAAATATTATTTGTATATCTTCTTCCACCTGAAGTTGATGCGGCTATTAGTTCGTTTAAGTTTGTTGGATATTGAATTGGTGAAACACCAGTCTCGTATCCCTTTTTAAAAATAGCGTTACTTCTTCCGCTGCCAGGTTTTGGATTGAAACCTTTTGCCGTTGTAACTTTCTCAATAAAAACCGGGCTGCCGCTTATGTGGAAATTACCATTGGAGTGAACGCGACCCCAGACTGTATCGCCAGTTATCCAGAAAACATTTCCTTCAAAATTGGTCATCCACGCGTACATTGAGAAGCTTTGAGTTAACTGTTTTGAAAAGAAAACTTCTACCGTATCGCGATAAGTTTTGGGAGGAGTCACTCGGGTGCTTATAAACGTAGAAACTGTGCGAAGTCGTAAGGTTGACATGTTTAAACTGTCAACCCTTGAAACAAATGAACCGCCTTTAAGGTTGCCCGTAGTAAAAGTTTGCGTTGGCATTGCCCCACGGAAAGAAGGGTTCTGATATAATTTGCTGACGGCAGCATTTGCGCCCATCACCGCAAGGTTGTGTGATTGTGTAATATCAAAATAGTATGCCATATTATCGATAGAATTAGATTCGAGCCTATTTAAGCGAGTGCCAACTATTCCGAAAATGATTCCGAAACCTAACACAAGTATTATTGCGCCTTTGCCAAACATAATATTTCTCCTTTATCGTTTAAAATTTTGTGATGCGAGCCGAGTTTGCCGCCAGTAAGAACTTGAGAATAAGGCACTTTGTTCACCGGGACGCACATCTCGTGGATCACGATATAGTGCATACGAATTTTGAACTTCTAACGTAATCTCGACTATTTTAATCATAGCTAAATCATTTGCAGCAACCGGTGGTGTGAGTGTATCCAATTGTCCTTGGCTATAATATCGCAGTTTAAAACCAGTTACTATCCCTATACTTTGGCGCGTTCCACCATTTACACGCCTGTGGAGGAAACGATCCCTTTCATTTTGAGTGTGAGCAAGTTCACTCACCTTACCCGACCAATATTCGATTCTATCGGGAGTACCGTCCCTATCTATGTCTGATAAAAAAGTGATAGCTGTATCGCGTGCAAAAATAACCGAAGCTGAATCCTCATTTACACCGACCCCCATATTCCTGAACTCCCCTTCAACAATTTGGACTGTCGATATCAACATTTGCTGAACAAGTACATCGCCGTTAATTATGTATGAATTTTCAGCTACAACATTATTTGCATTAATAATACCCAGAAGCAACACGCCACCGATTATCGATGCTATTATTATATCAAGAAAAGTTGCCATATCTTCCTCATTTATTTTTTAGTCAAAGTGAAAATATCCCATTACCATAGATGTCTTTAATGTATCAGTACTTAAGGGTTGGATACGACTGACAAATAAATCAAGCCGCTTTACGAAAGTTCTATTAGAAAGCTCTATTTGATTAATATTATCAGGATTTACGTAATAGACTTTAAATGTCGTTTTGTATGTCCCAATTATTCCAGGATTTGATCCCTCGATTATTGAAAAATTGTTCAAATCATCAATATCGTCAAAAGTGGAAAAACTTGTTTCTGGGTCTTCGTATGCAGGGGGCGGGTTTTCCGGACCCAATAAATTTGGATGCGTTAATAGATTCATGTTTGCTGCTGTGATATTAGAGTCGATTGTAGCTTCATCAAAATTTAAACCGTTTGCAAGCTCCATATATGTAGTGGCGAGAGTTAATTGGTAGATACCTAATTGAGCGCTATCAACCGTATCTCCACTTCGTGCTAAAAGCTGATAAAAAGAGACTATTAAAGTTGAGAAGAGTATTAGAGCTCCGATGGTCAGCAGAGTTTGGTTAGTTGACATATTTACTGTCTCCTCAATTTTTATTTTTATAAATATCGTTAATAATTTTCATAAATCTTTAATTGTTTCATTTCTTCTCAATCACAAAATTCCGGTATAAAAGTGAGAAGTATCACCAATAATTCTACAATGGATATGCCAAGCCTGTAGATATAAATTAGAAGATTTAAAGATATAGGTTTCGGAAGAATAGTGAATGTAAAAAGTGAATGAAGAAAAGTAAAAATTACCTTTAGCCCTTGTAATATCTACATTAGAATTTGCCATATGATACTAATCTTCAGTTGTTGTGGCAAGTATTTCCTCAAATGTTGTTACACCCTCCATCATCCTTTCCATACCGGCTCTACGCAGCGACCACACACCATCTTTGGCAGCTTGTTCTCGAATTGCGTTTTCATCTATATCGTTTCCTGCACTTACTATCAGTTGTTTAATTTCGCGTGTGAAATATAGAGCTTCGTGAATTGCACATCGTCCTTTCCAGCCCTGGTTACATTTTTCGCAGCCGACTGGCTCGTAGAAAGTGTTGTTGTCCAGCATTTCTTCTGTAAAGCCAAATTTTTTATAGATTTCTCTTTCCTGTTCATTTAATATCATCGGCTTTTTGCAGTTTTTGCACAATGTTCGAATAAGTCGTTGAGCAACTACAATATTTATGGCATAAGCGATGAGAAACGGTTCTACACCCATCTTAAATAAACGTGAAATAACACTTGGCGCATCGTTCGTATGTAATGTGGAAAATGTAAGGTGACCTGTATTAGCAAGCTTTATAGCAATTTCTGCTGTAATTTTATCACGCATTTCTCCCACAAGAACTATATCAGGGTCGTGCCTTAATATACCTCGAATTGCACTATCAAAATCCATCTTTGGACCAATCTTTAATTGTCTGGCTCCCTTAATAATGTACTCGACAGGATCTTCTACAGTCAGTACGTTTACTGTTGGATCGATTACCTGATGTAAAGCTGCAATAAGTGTTGTACTTTTTCCGCTTCCGGTAGGACCGGTTAATATCACGATTCCTTGTGGTTTTGAAATTGCTTTGTAGAAAAAATCGCGGGCAGGTCCTTGTAAACCGAGTTTGTTCAAATCTGTAATTACTTTCCGATCGTCGAGGACACGAATTACAATGCTTTCTAATTTGTGGCTGAACTCGGTGGCTACTATAGGCATAATTGAAACGCGGAAACGCATCTGGTGTCCATCAATAATACGCTGGATAAAACCATCCTGCGTCATTTCACGCTCGAAGCGGTCGATATTTTTCGACCTGTCTTTTACTACTGCGGCAATCGCTTCGGGCATTGTGTTTTCTTGTGTATGCCAAAGTTTTAAATTACCATCTAATCTAAAGAGGAAATCGGTGCGGTTTCCTTCTCTCGCTATAATATGTATATCGCTTGCACCTTGACGAACTGCTTCAACTAATGCTCCTTCGACTAAATTTATCAGAGCGCTTTTACTGATTTCAGCTTCGAGAGCTTCTTCGTCAACGCCTTCTTCTTCTTTTACATTAAGACCGATATCTGAGGTTTCAAGAAGTTTTAAAAATTCATTTTCAGGGGGGAATATTTTCTCTAATAAGTTTGTAATTTCTTTGAAGCGGCAATAGCATACCTCGTATTTTTTAACACCAAAGTTCCGTGCTATAATCGGGATACGTTTATCGGTAGGATCAGCTGCTATGATTATCAGTTTCTCAGAAACTTTATCATCGAACTTCAGAGGTATAATTTTGGTCTCTATCAACATCGAACGATAAGCATCCGGCAAAGCTTCGACTGTTTTTTTTATGAAGGCGATTCGCGGTTGATCGATAACCTCATCGGTAAGATAGATTTCACGAAAGGCGTATAAATTGGCAACCTCACGAAATACAGAATCGTGATCGATGTTAAAATCTGATACAAGAATTTGCCCCAAATTACGCCGCTTTTTCTTGTCCTCTGTATCTTTTATTCGAAGCGAATGTTCTAATACTTCATAATCGATAATACCCTTTTTAAGAAGAGTATATCCTATTTTATCAGTAATGTCGATTTCGGGCATATTTAGGTAAACCAACTAATTATATTTTGCAATTCGATGAACCCCATACCTGGGCGTTTCGGTTTTATAAATGCCGTTTCAGATGAAACAAGTGTTAATCCTGTTAGCACTATCATAATAATCATTGTTATCCAGAGTTGTATAAAATCGATAGCATTGCGCATTTTATAACTTGTTTCTTTTTCATAGTATTCAGCTAATTGGTGAGCTGTATGTTTTACTGTGCCTGTTTCGGCGCCGCTATGGAAACGTGATATTGCTGTTCTTGTGAATACACCCGTTGCCTCGAAAGCATCTGTAATACCTGCCCCCTTTTCGACCATCATCGGAATTGCTATGGTTTTTATTTGGGCTTCCATATATTTGTTTCCGCAAGCTTCGGCTGCCATTTTTATAACATCGATATTTTCGCCGGAGCCACTATAGAGAGCATGAAAAACACGGCAAAATATTTCGATACTTGTTTTATGAAGCAGCGACCCGATTGCCGGAATTTTCCAGATAAACCTGTCCAATATGTACTTACCCCGCGGAGTTGTAAAAAAGCGTATCGCCAGAACAGTAGGGACTAACGTTATAATCAAAATGACAACGATGTTATCGAGTATGAAATAGCTCAACTGGAGTGTTGCATTGGTCATTGGGGGCAGATCTATTTTCATTTTTGCAAATATCTCAGCCATCGGTTTAAATATCCATCCGATGTAATAAATTACAGCGGCAAAAAGGGCAGCCAGTGTAACTAAGGGCATAATGAGTGCACTTTTTAAATCTTTTTTAAACTGTGCCTGACGTTCAAGAAATTTTGCTGTGCTTTCGTAAATCTCAGCCATATTACCGCTCTTTGATGCAAGTCCTAACATATGCGCAGTAAATTTTCCGAATACTGCTTCTTGTTTTACAAAAACTTTTTCGCTGTCTTTACCTTGTTTCAGCTCTGTGTTTATTTCGCGTATCGTGTCCCTGAGTGTTTTATTCTCGATATCGTTTGTCATTAATTGTAAAATTTCGTTGTAAGGTAATTTTTGTCGTATCAAATCGGCACTAACACGGACGAATGTTACGATATCGGACATAGGTGGTTTAGGTTTTAAATCGAATAGTTTTTTCCTGACGTATAAAACACGAAAGCCCATTTTCGAGAGGGCTTCCTGAACCTCTTCTTTCGTAAATGCTTTTTGTTCACCTGTAATCGGTTTTTCAGCAGCTCTCTGAACTTTGTAAAGAAATGTAGCACGCGGCGTTAAATTTATTACTTTAAACTTCCGCTGAACAGCCATCTGGTTAGCTTTTTCCTTTGCAAGCCGGGAGTTGTCAGCCTCAAGAATACCTTGTACTGTTTTTCCGTTTGTTGATATTCCTTCTAATCGAAACTCTGGCATTTTTTTTATCCTCTATTAAAATTATTTTTATAGGAAATCATCGTTAAATGTATAAATACCTAATTTACCTTCGTCATCCAATGTAACCACAATTGTCCCATATCCAAATTTGGAAGTCGCTGTAAATGTTACGCTATTGGGACTTACTAGATATGTATATGTTGCATTTTCATTATCTACATGATCAGCGGGTATATTTAGACCAAGATAAGACCTGCCACCGCCGCCTAAAGGTTCGGGTCTTAAGCGATACCTATACGCATACTGCCCGAGGTTCATTATATCGTTTACGATTGCATCCTTATTGGAGCTAACAGATGTAGCTGTGAATAGATTAATTCCGACTACAATTGCTATTCCTACAATGATCACTCCAAGGACAAGTAGCATTAGTTGTTGTTGACCCATTATCCAACCTTTCGATTAATGACGTAAGAAAAATAAAAAAAAACGCTGCCAAATACAAGAATTGTTAGAAAAATTTTCATTTGGCAGCGCATCGGACTTAACAATTTCCGTGGATACGATTATTCGAATTGACCTGTGTATGCCCAACCTGTTAATTTACCATCAACACCTACTGTTGCTTCTACAGTACCATAATCTAAGTGTGTTCCTGTAAATGTAACTGCATCTGCTCCTACAACTGGTGGAGTTGTCATATAATTAGCATTTTCGGTAATTTGTAATTTTGTTGGAATAGCGTACGCTTGACCACCTAGAGATGCATCGTAAGCACCCGCACCACCACTCATTGAGGCAGGTCGGATACGATGTTGATAAGCATTAGCTGCAAGGTTGTTCATGTCATTAATAATAGCATCTTTGGCAGATTGAACACTGCCTGCTGAGAACATCGTAATACCGACTGCGATAGCGATACCGACTATGATAACGCCTAAAATTATTAATAAAAGTTGTTGCTGACCCATTTTTAAATCTCCTTATGTTGTTTGTTGTTGTTAATTAGTTTTTTTAATGTTTTACAAACTGTAACTATTTAATTAGTTGATAATCCTAATTTTACAACGCACGTGCCAACTGGATAAAAATGTTAGAAATTGTATAAAACAAAGGATATTGGGATATACTTAAACCATCTTGTAATAGGAATTCGGTAATAATTACCGAAAGGGGTTGCAGATGTTACAAAGTCGGTAAAAATGCCTTAAAATTACTGGATAGGCGACCGTATCGAGAAAACCGGCCTTTTTGGTCAACCTCTACATAAAAAACTTTTATTGTATTCAATTATCGCCGAAGCTTCTAACTGGTCAGAAAGCATCACGGCTGACCTTGCCAACGAGTTATACAAATCGTGCGTTGTGCCGCTGGAAAAATTAGAGACATGTTTTTTCTCAACCGATTTTACAATTTTATCCATAATTTTTACAGCATCTATAGGATATTTTCTCACCGAGGTTTCGCCACTCAACATAACCGCATCGGCACCATCAAGAACGGCATTAGCTACATCGCTTACTTCGGCGCGTGTCGGTCGCGGATTGTTGATCATAGATTCTAACATTTGCGTTGCCACGATTACAGGTTTACCTAACTCGCTGCATTTTCGAATTATTTCTTTTTGAATTAAAGGTACTGCTTCGAGTTTTGCGAAATATATTTTTTAATCTCCTCAATATCATTTATCGAACGGACAAAAGATAAAGCACAATAATCGATGCCATGTTTAATTCCGAAATCCAGATCGTTTTTGTCTTTCTCTGTAAGTGCGGGCGAACTCACAGCCACGCCTGGCAAGTTTATCCCTTTATGCGAGTATAACTCGCCACCGTCGATGACCTTGCATGTAATATTTCGCCCCTTAACATTTACTACCGTCAGTTCAAATAAGTTGTGAGGATTTTTAACTTCGAACTTTTATCTGAATAGAGATCAGAATCCGTTGTGATAATAATTTTATCGTTCTTGTTAACCACAATAGGTTCTGTGTGTAGTTTCCCGATTCTGATTTTCGGTCCTTGTAAATCCTGAATAATCGCAATGTTCTGGCGAGTAATTTTCGCGGCTTTCCGGATGTTTTGGATGTAATCGAGATGCTCGTTATGTGTACCGTGCGAAAAATTCAAACGAGTTGAATCCATTCCCGCCTGTATCAGTTGTACGATTTTATCAACCGTTGCAACAGAGGGACCGATTGTACATACGATTTTGGTTTTACCACATTTAGAGTTCATAAATTTATTCTCTATTGATATATTTTTCTTTGATTATACAGACATACTGGTTTAATTAACTGAAGTTACGCAGAATTGACTTTTTGTCATGTTGAGCGAAGCGAAACAT
>JASEGV010000064.1 GCA_030017895.1 Bacteroidota bacterium
GACGATAAAATCTATAACACTAAACTTATATTTGAATTTTTGGAACTGCCCTTAACCTTATGAGTTGCTCCTCTTTATATTTTTGATCAGTTACATCTCGAAATTTTAATATTGGTCAATTCGTCGATCGGTAGGCTTATCGTAATAGCACAAATTTGTGCGCTTCTACAAACTTTTCGGAACGAAGTACTAAATAATATATTCCGCTCGAAAGTCCACTCGCATTATAAATGATTTCGTAATTACCTTGTTTATGGGTTTCATCTGAAAGAATACAAACTTCTTTCCCTGTTATATCGTAAATCAATAAACTAATTTTAGTTTCCTGTGGTATGCGGTAGCGGATAATAGTCGATGAGTTAAACGGATTTGGATAATTTTGTTCTAATAATAATTCAGTTGGATTTTCAGTGGTGTATTTAACTGAAGTGGTTTTATAATCGATAAGTTCTGTTAGCTGTCCAGGAATTCTGAACGAACCTAAATTTAGGAGAGATAAATCGATTTTAACGGGTGGTGTGTGTTCTTTAACAATCCACAATGAGTTTGTTATCCATACTGTATCAGGAATTTGAATAATAGGAATTTCGAAGGGTGGAAGCGGAGGTATGTGTGTTACTAAATTGGCGCTGTAGTTTATTGCAAATTTCTTACAATAAAAACTTCCACTTGGCACTGATATCATTTGATCGTTAAATCTCTTGCCTGTAATCTTGAATCTTAGCGGATATGATGTTCCGTTTATTGCGATTGTGGTATCGCGCGATACTATTGTATAAGTGGTTGCAATCGAAGAAGCAAATCTGTAGTAAGAATGCCATCCTTCAAAAGAAGCCAAAAACCTGATGATGCCAAGAGTATCAACGAAGGGGAGTGAATCGAAATTGCCGAATGATTTAATGTACTGCCACCCGTTTGTTGATTCGAAATGAATATAATTTGTATCTATTTCTGATACAACAAATCTTGAAAATTTTCCTCTAAATGTTTCATCAACAATATATAAATTTGTTCGATTAACTGATAGAGAATCAATCGTGTTGCCTGACGAATCGAGAGGTGTGGTTTTGTAAAACCACATAAATCCTGTGTTATTGGGGAAATAATTTTCGGCTTGCTGCGATAGTGTTACTTGAATAATTATAACACACAAAACAAATATTTTATTGACAGTACTCATTATTTTTCTCGATTGAATATAAGAGTTTTTTTCGAAAATTAAAAAATTCAAGTCAAGCCTCCGGCGCCTTGCAGGAAGTAAAATGGATAAGTGTTCAATTTTACCAATTTGGTTCTCTGCTGAACATTTCGTATTTTGGTTTGGAATGATTTTGCTTTCAATTCACATATCTATTACACCCCCTTAGCATATTCTCCGATTTTCGGGGTATGATGCATGTCTTACTTTTCATTTATTCACTAATTATTCAATTTTCTATCTGAAACCAACATTTATGAAACATAACGAACTTATACGACGCCGCACTTTCGGCATTATCAGTCATCCGGACGCCGGGAAAACTACACTTACCGAGAAACTTCTGCTATTTGGCGGTGCAATCCACACGGCTGGCGCTGTAAAAAGCAATAAGATTAGAAAAACAGCCACCTCCGACTTCATGGAAATTGAAAAACAGCGCGGGATTTCCGTTGCGACTTCTGTGATGGGATTCGAATACAAAGGATATAAGGTCAACATCCTTGACACACCGGGTCACAAGGATTTTGCAGAAGATACATACAGAACTCTCACCGCTGTCGACAGCGTTATCCTCGTTATTGATTGCGCGAAGGGTGTTGAAGAACAAACACGAAAGCTTATGGACGTCTGCCGGATGCGAAGCACACCAGTAATCGTATTCATCAACAAATTAGACAGGGAAGGACGCGATCCGTTCGCTCTTTTAGACGAACTTGAGAGTGAACTCGGCATTCATACGCGTCCACTCACGTGGCCCATCGGTATTGGTAAGAGCTTTCAAGGCGTGTATAATTTGTTCGACAAACAATTGGAGCTTTTCTCACCAAATAAAACTGGTATCTCGGATGATATACTTGCTATTGACGACATTGCAAGTCCGCAGCTCGATAAATATATCGGTGCTGATTATGCCGCCAAACTTCGTGAGGATATTGGAATCATCGAAGGAGTGTATGAACCGTTCGACGAAGAACATTATCGCGATTCTTATCTCGCTCCGGTTTTTTTCGGCAGTGCCCTAAATAATTTTGGCGTAAAAGAATTGTTGGATACATTTGTTACTATCGCACCCTATCCTCAACCGAGAGAAACGAACATCAGAAAAGTTGAACCGGAGGAGGAAACATTCAGCGGATTCATTTTCAAGATTCACGCGAACCTCGACCCTAACCACCGGGATCGAATTGCATTTTGCCGTGTTTGTTCGGGAAAATTCGAGCGTAACAAATTTTATTTTCATACTCGACTTGACAAAGAACTGCGATTTACAAGTCCAACCAGCTTTATGGCAAACGAGAAGAGCGTGATAGAAGAAGCATATCCCGGAGATGTTGTTGGATTGTATGACACAGGCAATTTTAAAATCGGCGATACGCTGACGGAAGGTGAACACTTCAGCTTTAAAGGGATACCGAGATTTTCGCCGGAAATCTTCAGACAGCTTTTTAACAGGAATCCATTCAAAGCAAAGCAATTAGATAAGGGAATCAGACAGCTTTCGGATGAAGGTGTTGCTCAACTCTTCCTACGCCAGCAAGGTAACATCAAGATTGTTGGCACAGTCGGCGAGATGCAATTTGAGGTTATAAAATTCAGGTTATTACACGAGTACAGCGCCGAGTGTGATTTTCAGCCGATGAATGTTTATAAAGCATTTTGGTTTACCTCTGAAAATGACGAGCAGCTTAAGCGTTTTCATTCACTCCAGAACCACCATATTGCATTCGATAAAGATGACCATCCGGTTTTCCTTGCTGAAGGAACCTGGTCACTCAAATCTGCAAAGGATATGTTTCCGGAGATCGTGTTCCATCTTACATCGGAGTTTAAAACCGATACAGACGCAGCTCTGAGTATAGGGCAATGGGGAAAAACTAATCGACGAACTGAAGCTCAAGTATAGTATTCAATATTTTTTACAAACATTCGACTCCTCTGGAGTCGGAATTATATTATTGATTTCTTTCTACAGACATTCGACCCCTACGGGGTCGTCATCATTTTATTAAAATTTTTCTACAAATATTTGGCTCCGCTGGAGACAGTTTGATAATATCCTTTATCGAGTCCTTTAGGACTCGTATGTCTGTAGCACGATATCGAAAAATAATATTCCGCTCCGTAGGAGCGGTATGTTGATGTTTTTCTTATTCTGTCGGAACTCCGTGTCGCATCTTATGGAAAATATCGATAAATATCTTTTCTATTGCATTGAGAAAAATTATTCAGGGCAGATACGTCAACTGTTTCTTATCCAAAGTCTGATAGTAATAACTATAGGGAATAAGTCTACTCTGAGCAAACTGCCAAGTGGTAAAGCAGGAAAGATTCACACTATGGTTGATAAGTCATTATACAATCAGTAAGCTGATTCGTTTTCCAAGTCCGTCCTCAAAAATTCTGTAAAGCGTTGAAAGTTGTATGTCACACTTGCCGTTTTCCAGACGTGAGATGTAACTTTTTTTAGTTCCAACTTTGTCTGCAAGTTGTTCCTGTGTCATGTTAGCTTCACGCCTTGCAGCTTTCAGAGTTTCGCTAATTACAAAATACTGTGCTTTTGTTTCAAACTCATCACGTTTTTTAGTCCCAATTTTTCCGTATTGGATGTCTAAAATTTCATCAAAGTTTTTAGCGTTTCTTACCTGCCCGTTCCGCAGGCGGGTTGCTTCGCTCTTTTTCATTTTGTTTGCCTTTTAAAGTAAAATATTCTTTTTTGAGTTTCTCTGCTAATTCAATTTCCTGTTTCGGTGTCTTCTGAGTTTTCTTTTGGAATGCGTTAAACAACACAACCAAGTTGCCTTTGTCCAAGCAGCAGAAGATACGATAGATGTTGCTACTCACTTCAACTCTTATTTCATAAAGCCCGTCAGTCCCTTCTACATGCTTCAGAAATTTTTCAGGGACTTTGTCCACCGTTTTGATAACACGAAAGACATAACCAATTTTCTCTTTAACATTGTCGTTCGCCTCCAGGTAAAAGTCCTGAAAGTAATGTCCGTAGAATATGATTTGTCTTTCTGTAATCACAGCACAAAGATAACTTAATAGTTAACCAAAATCAAATTATTTTAATACATTTTCAATATTTTAAAAAATTTCCCCTAACACTACCTATAGATACTGTTTGCATCACAACTATTAATGCAAAACAGAATGTATTACCTCCAAAAGCTTCTCAGCAGTGTATGGTTTTGCGATGAAACCATCAGCAATATGCTTGATGCCTTTATCGGTATCATCTTTTTCCATAAGTCCGCTGGAAGCGATTATTTTCACTGCCGGGTTGATCTTTCGTAACTTTCGAATCGTTTCCGGTCCGTCCATTATTGGCATCATCATATCGGTAATTACCAAGGCTATATCCTTAACTCTGGATTTATATATGACTAATGCCTCCGCCCCATTAGGAGCAGTAAGAACACGGTACCCAAACGTCTCCAAGATTTCATTGGTAATTTCGCAGATTGATAATTCGTCATCAATTACAAGAATAAGTTCACCGTTACCGGTTAAAAGTTCTTTTCCTTTACTTCCCGATTTCTCTGTCTGTCCCAATTCCGCAGCCGGTAAATATGCTTTAAATGTTGTTCCATTCCCGGCTTCAGAGTAAACATTGATAAATCCTCCATGGCTCTTAATAATAGCATGTACTGTAGACAAGCCGAGGCCTGTGCCTTTTCCGACAGCCTTTGTTGTAAAAAATGGGTCATATATTTTATCTATAATTTCTTTTGGAATACCCTTTCCAGTATCAGTAACTGAAAGAATAACGTATCGTCCCGGCTTCGCGTCAAGATGCATTTTTGCCATGCTCTCATCAATTTCAAAATTTTCTGCAGCCAACTTTAATTTTCCGCCATTTGGCATTGCGTCTCGTGCATTCACACATAAGTTCAATAACACTTGGTGTAGATTTGTAGCATCACCATTAATTGTCCAAAGGTTCTTCCCAATAATTAAATCGGTTTGTATTGACCTGGGGAAAGTTTCCTTAATAATATTTACCATTTCACTTATCAAATGCTTCAACTGGATTATACCTTTTTCACCTTCTGTGCCGTGTGCGAAAGTAAGCACTTGCTTGATAATGTCGGTTCCGCGCCTTATGCTTCCTTCTAAAACATCAAGCATATGTTTTCCGGTTTTATCTTTAACCGATCTTTTAAAATATTCAACCGAGAGGAGAATTGGTGCCAATACGTTATTAAGGTCATGCGCAATTCCACTTGCGAGTGTGCCAATACTTTCCAATCGCTGTGTACGCAAGAACTGCTGCTCGAGCAGCTTCTTTTCTGTAACATCACGGCTCACAACAACCACATTGGTGATTTTCCCGTCTTTATCACGGATTACGCTCCCCTGCGATTCAATGTGGGAAATTGTACCGTTCTTTTTAATAAACCGGTACTCCGCGCGCTGACCGATGCCTGTTCTTACTGTCTCATGGAAGATAGCTTTAATTTTGTCACGGTCGTCCGGATGAATCTCCTTAAAAGAATCGGTACCGCGTAACTCATCCAGGTTACCGAGGATATTTTTGTACGATGGGCTGCTGTACATACGCCGTCCTTCAAAGTCAAGCACTGCGATGAGGTCGGCAACGTTTTCTGATATAAGCCGGAATTGCTCCTCACTTTGACGCAGGGATTCTTCTGCCCGCTTATGCTCGATGGCATTTACTACCTGGCCAGAAACGTAATTCAACACCTGCGCCTCCCACTCACCGTATGCCTTCGGATCAGAATAGTGCTGAACAACAATTACCCCAATAATTTTATTTTCGATTTTAAGCGGGACACCCAGCCAGCACGCTGATGGAACACCGACCATTTCCACTTCTCCGCAGCGGATAAGTTCTTCGTCAAGCGCCGCGTTGCAAAGCAGTGGCCTGCCTGTGCGGAGCACATACTCCGTTAAACCTTTGCCCGGCTTTTGTGGTGGAGGCGGTACGTCGATTTCGTCAACAAAATAAGGAACGCTTAACAGATTTTCTTTTTCATCATACAGAGCGACATAAAAATTTCCCGCAGGCATGAGCCCTTTGATGATCAGATGGACCAACTGGTATAAATCATCTAAACTCTTCGCCGTTTCGGATGCGCGAGCGATTTCGTAAACGGCACGCTCGAGAAGTTCAGCTCGCTTGCGCTCGGTGATGTTCCGTACTATGGCCTGCAGCATTCTCTTACCATTGACCTCAATGCGGTTGAGGCTTACCTCGGCATCAAAGAGTGTCCCGTCGAGCCTCTTGTGCTTCCATTCGAAGAATTGCGGCACGCCGGACAGAGCTGCGCTGATCTTCTCGAGCGCCTTCTCCTTTGAATCGCGCGCATCCGGCTGAAGCAGTGGTGAGAACTCATATGGTTTCCGGTTCAGGATCTCCCCGCGCAGGCATCCAAACATCTGTTCTGTTTTCGGATTGCAGTCAACAAAGGTGTCTTCTGTCATGAGGAAAATGGAGTCGTTCGCGTTCTTGAACAGCGCCCTAAATTTCACTTCGCTTTGCCGCACAGCTTCCTTAGCGCGTTTGCGCTCAATGGCCGCGGCCGCCTGATTCCCTATCGCAACAAGCACGTCCTTCTCTCTGTCCGTGTATTTTTTCCCGGGTTCATAACTTTGGACAACGAGGACACCAATCGGTTTTGATTGAATGAACAACGGCGCTCCTAACCACGAATCGGGTGGAGTCCCAATGATTTCGACTTCATTATTTCTAAACAACTCATCAAGCAGTTCAGGAGTCAGCAAAAGTGGTTTTGCGGTCCTCAACACATATTCTGTCAAGCCTCTCCGCTTTGCCCTCGGTGCGGGCGTTGGATCGAATTGGTCAACAAAAAATGGAAACGACATAGTTTCTGTGCTTGCATCGTATAATGCGATGTAACAATTTTCAGCATACATCACTTTCTTGATGTTGTGATGAATGCTCTGCAGCAATTCGTCGAGACTCGCAGTGGTGTTGACGGTTTCTCCTATTGCATACAGTACCTCGCGCTCCTGTTCCGCCAGTTTCCGCTCGGTAATCTCTTTGGTTAAATCAGCGTTAATATTCTTCAGATTGACCACCATTCTATCAAAACTTCTAGATAATTGACCGATTTCATCTTTTGTTGTTATGCCAACAACATAATTTAAATTGCCGGTTGCAATTATTTCCACTCCTTCTTGCAATCTTTTAATAGGTTTAGATATTGATTTCGACAAGAAAAATGAAATGAACAAAAGAACAAACGCAGAAATAATTCCGACTGCCAGAAACCTAATCGTGAGTTTGTAGATTGGTGTATAAGCTTCACCGACATCTATCTTTACTACAACTCCCCATCTTAAATAAGGTAAATATCTCCATACGGCTAATACTTCTTCACCTCGATAATCTTCAAAGATACCCGAACCTCTCTGACCTTGAACAGCTTTCTGTAATGGTATGTCTCGCACCGAACCTATAGGTATTATTCTTTTAAATGCTGCATGGGGGTCATTTCTTAAAGGAGTTAATACTATTGCTCCGTTATTTATTTTTGAAGAAATTACTATTTCACCGGTTTCGCCTAATCCGGTGAAGTCTTGTGCTAATTTATTCATTTCCCTAGTATCAATTTGAAATGCAATCACAGCAATAAGTCTTCCTTCTTTACGAACAGGCGAGGCGATAAATGAAACTGGTTCAGCCGCAGGTGGGTAATATTTAAAGTCGGATACTTCCGTTTCCATTAATGTGTAAGCGTTGCTAAAAACATTTGCTAACTCAGAATCTTTATAAGGTCCAGTTATTAAATTTGTACCAAAATCCGGCTCATGCATCAATGTAAATACAACATCACCTGCCTTTGAAATAAACAAAATATCGGAATATCCTCTTCCTTCTTTATAGTATGTTAAGAACCGCCTGAACTCTTTATCAATAACTTTATATTCCGAAGATTTTAGGCCGTGTTTTTCAAATACTCCGGTGAATTTTTCACTGGCTTCGATGATAGACAAATTCTCCGAAAGAATCTTAACGTCCTCCAGCCTCCATTTAAAGTAATTATTAATGAGTTCAGTTTTACTTTCCGCAACTGAATTCAATCTGTTGGACACTTCTGTCTTTATTGTTTCAATGGAGCTATAATTGGTGAGCAACCCAACAATCATCAAGGGTACTGCCGCCACAATTAAAAACCAAACCCACAACTTTGTGGCGATTGAATATCCAGTGAGTATATTTTTCATCACTTTGTTCTTTCCCATTTTCCATCCCAATCTTTTACTAGCTCTGAAAGAAATTTATCCCATTCTATTTTATTCCTGGTCGCGGGATACGGAATGGGTCTGACTGGATTGTTCGAACTCCACACAATTTGGAATTGTCCGTTTTTCTTGATTTTTCCGATTCTAACGGTTTTCCATGTATGATTATTATCCGCGTCGATATAAACCATACCCTCTGGTGCCTGCATGCTTTGGTTTTTTATGGTTTTTAAAACTTCATTCACATCACTGGTGCCAGCATCTTTTACCGCCTGAGCCCAAAGATAAACTCCAAAATATCCTGCTTCTACCGGATCAGAAATCACTTGTTCAGCGCCATATTTTTTTTTAAATTTTTCAACAAACTTTTTATTTTCTTCTGATTCAATACTCTGAAAATAATTCCATGCGGCATAATTTCCTACTACAATATCCAAAGGTATTTTGCCGTTTTGTCCAGCCGAGCCTATTTCTTCCTCGGAAATACTGAACGACATTACTGGAATTTTATCGGGAGTAAGACCGGCTTTTTGAATCTCTATAAAGAATGGAATATTGCTACTGCCATTTATAGTATTGATAATAACATCGGGTTTAGTTTTAATAATTTTTTGTATGATATCCTTCACATCACTGCTGCCAAGTAAAATATAATCCTCGCCAACAATCTTGGCTCCGAGCAAATTAGCTTGTTGCTTAATAATTTCATTCGCGGTATGCGGAAAAACATAGTCTGAACCGACAAGGAAAAACCTTTTGCCCAGATTATCAAAACACCACTTCACTGCCGGGATAATCTGCTGGTTCGGTGCTGCGCCATTATAGATAATATTTGGAGATTGTTCGAGCCCTTCATATTGCACCGGATAGAAGAGTAGATGATTGTGTTTTTCAAAAACCGGTAAAACAGTTTTCCTGCTTGCTGAAGTCCAGCACCCAAACACAACACTTACTTTTTCTTTTGTAATCAAACGTTCAGCTTCTTGTTCAAATGTTTGCAAATCGGATTTGCCGTCAACTACAAGCGGTAAAATTTTTTGTCCATTAATACCTCCAAGCTGATTAATCTCTTCAATCGCAAGTAAGGAACCGTCAACAACCGCTTTTTCGCTGATAGCCATTGTTCCGGTAAGCGAGTGAAGAATACCTACTTTGATCGGTTGTTCGTCAGTCGATTTGCATGAAATAAGAAAAAACATTGAAACTACCAATAATGGAAGAAGAAGAGATATTGTCAAATTGCATGCACGGGGGAAAATATTTTCAAGCGACATGCTGAACCCCGTCAATAAATTTAACTCCGACCAGGACCAGGGAAACCAGGTTGAAATGATGGATGCGCTTTCAATAAGTCTATGATAGCGTTGTTCGCTATCCCGCAGAGCTTCCTGTGCGAGGTTATGCTCAGTAATATCTTTTGAAACAAAAAGCAATTCACGCTTCATTTTAACGGCATCAATTTTTTTATCTTTCATAAATAACCTCCAATTACAGATGTGTCAACATAGATTCGTGGTCTAAACATTTCTTCTGTCCTTGTAATTGTTATGGCACTTTATCCATCTAAAATATAAAACTTAAAAAAATAACTGTCAAGCAAAATTTTTTACCCTTACTTTTTATGCAAAACTAAATGTACTACCTCCAAAAGCTTCTCTGCAGTGTAAGGTTTTGTTATGAAGGTATTAACCCCAAGCTCTTTGTCTGTCACGACATGACCATTGCCTGTAAGACCGCTTGAAGCAATAATCTTGACAGACGGGTTCATCTTACGAAGTGCATGAATCGTGCGCGCTCCATCCATTATCGGCATCGTCATATCTGTAATTACCAAAGCGATATCCTTACCTTGAGATGCATAAATAGCTAACGCCTCAGTTCCATCGCAAGCTGTAATTGCCCGGTATCCGAAAGTCTCCAAGGTCTGTTTGGTGATTTCGCATATCGATGCCTCGTCGTCAACTACAAGAATGAGTTCGCCGTTGCCGCTTAAAAGATCTTTGATTTCAAATCCCGATGCCTTTACTTGCTCAGTCTCTGCAGCAGGTATATATATTTTAAAAGTCGTACCTTTTCCGACCTCACTATAGACATTTATAAATCCATTGTGGCTTTTTACGATAGTATGGACAGTGGATAAACCAAGACCTGTTCCCTTACCTCTTTCTTTTGTTGTGAAGAACGGCTCAAAAATATGGTCCACCACATCGGGCGGCATACCGGTGCCCGTATCTTCAATGCTTATCATCATGTAGTGACCCGGTATAGCTTCGATATGCATTCTTGCATATTGCTCATCAATGATTTTATTCTCAGCAAAGATTTTTACTATTCCTCCGTTTGGCATTGCATCGCGTGCATTAATACAAAGGTTCATTATAACCTGATGTAGTTGTGTGGAGTCGCCAAGAATTGTCCATATATTTTTTGGGATCTCGTGTCTGATTGAAATGGATTTTGGGAATGTTTCTTTGATAATTGAGATTGTATCTTCAATGATATGCCGAAGCTGTAATAGAGTTCGCTCTCCTTCAACCCCTCTTGCAAAACCTAAAATCTGCTTCACAATTTCGCTTCCCCTACGTGTACTCGCTTCTAATGTCTCAAATATTTTTTGGCTGCGCTCATCTAAAATTGACCTTTTAAGGATTTCAATAGAAAGTAGTATAGGTGCCAGCACGTTGTTTAAATCATGCGCTACACCACCTGCAAGTGTGCCAATACTTTCCATACGCTGCATGCGCATAAATTGTTGTTCGAGCAGTTTCTTTTCTGTAACATCACGGCTTACAACAACCACGTTTGTAATTTTCCCATCCTTATCACGGATAACACTCCCTTGTGATTCAATGTGGAAAATTGTGCCGTCCTTTTTCATAAACCTATACTCCGCACGCTGACCAATGCCAGTTCTTACTGTCTCCTGGAAAATGGCTTTGATTCTGTCGCGGTCGTATGGATGAATCTCCTGGAAAGAATCGGTACCGCGTAATTCATTCGGGTCGCCGATGATATTCTTGTACATAGGGCTGTTGTACACACGTCGTCCTTCAAGGTCAAGTACTGCGATGAGGTCGGCAACGTTTTCTGATATAAGGCGGAACCGTTCCTCGCTCTTGCGCAGTGCCTCTTCACCTTCAATCCGTCTTTTTTCTGTTTCGATTGTTTCTAATGCAAACGAAATATCATTCGTTACTTCATCGAGTAAAACTATTTCTTCCTGATCAAAGAAATGAGAAACGGGTGCATAAAGACTGAAAGCACCAATTACCTTACCAAACAATTTTATCGGCATCGCAATCGAAGAACGATAACCGCGTTTTAATGCTTCGTCCTTCCATGTCGCCATACGCGGATCGTTTTCAATATCATCGCATACAAAATGTTTTCCTTCTCTAATTGCGGTTCCGGTTGGACCCTGTCCTTCGGGCACATCGCTGATAGAAATCTTTTTAATCGTTGAGAGATAGCCATCTTCAACTCCAGAATGAACAACCGGATTCACAAGTAGTGTTCTTTCATCTACTAAACCGATCCATGCCATCTGGAATTTTCCGGAATCAATTGCGATGCGGCATGCTTCCCGGAAAAGCTCATCCTTGTTGCGCGTTTGGACAATCATCTGGTTTATTTGACTAATCACGGCATAAACTCGGTTTGCTTTGATAATTTTTTCTTCCGCCTGCTTGCGCTCGGTAATGTCCTGGAAAGTACCAAAAAGCCGCACACATTTCCCGTCTCGGGACTCTGCTTCTCCTTGAGCACAAACCCAGATGTGTTTACCCGTCGCTGTAATGAACGGAAGTTCCAGGTTCCATGGAGTGCCTTCCTGAATGCAGCGATTTATTGATTCGGTGATAATCGGTCGGGCTTCAGGCGCATAAAAATTGATGGCGCCTTTAAGATCGGGTTTAACGGAAGGATCGACTTCGTGAATTCTATAAGTCTGTAACGACCATATTGGTGTCATCGTTTGCAGATCAAGTTCCCAGTTACCAAGTTTTGCAATACGCTGGGCTTCTTGTAGTCTTGCTTCATTTTCTTTAAGAAGTTTTTGTCGCTGGCGTTCATCCGTCTCGTCCTGAAATGTTATTACAACACCGGTTGAGGAACCATCTACATCAAATATTGGTGCGCCGGTATCCGTTACGGGTATCTCTTTTCCGCTTTTAGTAATTAGAATTGTATGATTAGCAAGCTCTTTTACTATACCGTGTTTTATTACCTTCTCGAGGATATTATTTTCTTTCTGACCGGTATCTTCATTCTTAACGGAATAAATTTCCGAGAGTGATCTTCCTCTTGCTTCTCTAAGATTCCAGCCGGTTAATTCTTCAGCTCTCATATTTAAATATTGTATTGTACCTTTTATATCTGTTGTAATTACCCCATCGCCCAAGCTATCCATTGTTACCTTGAATCTTTCTTGATTCTGCCATAGTTCTTTTTCTTTGTTGTATAATTCCATGAAGATATTTTTTTGCCGTGATTTGTAAATAAAAGCAAGCCCAATTCCGCAAATAATTATCAGAAAAATTGAGAAGCCTGAAATAATGCCTGCTGATAGATAGAGATCGGCGTAGATCTCACTTTTGTCAACCTTTGAAAGCATAATCCAGTTATTAGCTGGGATTACTCTAATATCGGAAAGGACTTCAACACCCCGGTAATCAACTCCTTCAAAAAGTCCGGTACGGCCAAATGCCGCTTGCACGGAGGGGACTTCAGTTCGCGTTAAAGGGATTCTTAATCTTAATGCCGTGTTTTTGCGGTGACGCAGTTCATTAAGAAAAAGAACGCTGTCTTTTTCTACTCTAAGAATAGCAGTCTCCGAGCTTTGGCTTGGCGTGGGCCAGGTTTGTATCAACGGATACAAATAATTATTCGGGTCTCTGCGGAATAACAGAATTGCAATTGTATTCTTTCCGCCGTTAGTAATGGGAGCTAAAATGTCATAGTAGATTGTGTTTTCTGTTGGGTAACAGTAAAAATCGGTAAAAACAATTTCTCCTTTTTCAGATGCTTCAATTATTTTTTGTTTTGTTAATGTATGAAATTCTTCTAATTCAGTTTTTACAGATAAGAGCAGACTACCATTTGGGGCAACAAGAAAAATGTTTTCGTATTCATGCTCCTTTACAATGAGTCGAAGAGGTTCTATAATATCTTGTTTTAGCTGAACATTGCCGGTATCTTTCAGCCACTGGTTTATTCCTCTTACAAAGAAAGCTGATTGAGTAGTTGATATCACATCAGCATGCCTAGCTTTCAGCCATTCTTCAATTTGGCTCACTTTAAGGTCGGCAATTGCTTTTAGCTCGTTGTATTTTTGCTGACGTATAGAGCTTTCTTGGTGCTTGTAAAATAAATAACCGGATACGATGATAATCAAACTAAGCGCCGTTATTAAAACGATAACGTGCGACTTGTTGGCAAGTGGGGAATTTTGTGTTTTCATGCTATGCGCTTCCCTTTTTTATTCATTTTTTATTTTTATTTAAAAAATCCTCGTAAAATGTCTTTGCACATTCCGGGCAGATACCGTGCGAAAATTGAGCATCTGAATGCTCGATTATATATTTTTCTAATTGATTCCAATATCCCTTGTCATCGCGTATTTTCTTGCAAGTAGCACAAATAGGTATTAAACCGCTTATTGTTTTAATGTTGTCCAATGCCTGCTGCAATTCCCCGATGATTTTTTCTCTCTCGGCTTCCGCCTGTTTTCTATCGGTGACGTCGCGAACGATAGCTTGCAGATAACTGATACCATCAAGTTCGATTTTGTTTAAACTCACCTCAGCATCGAAGGGTGAGCAGTCAAGGTGGCAATGTTTCCATTCAAAAAACTGAGGTTCATCGTTTAATGCAGCACGAATTTTTTCTATTGCCTTTTCAGCCGATAAACGCCCATCGGGTTGTTGTATTGGTGAAAATTCGACGGGGGAATGACCGACAATATCTTTCTTTGAACATCCAAACATTAATTCGGTTTTGGAGTTGCAGTCCAGGAAGATTTTCTCGTTCATGATAAAGATTGCATCGTTGGCTGTCTCGAACAGGGTTTTGAATTTGACTTCGCTTCTCTTGATTGCTTCCTCTGCGTGCTTGCGTTCGGTGATGTCTTGTGCTGATCCATACATCCTTGTTGGCTCACCTGAAGCATCAATAGCCACAAAACCTTTGGCGGATAATGTTCTTACTTCTCCGTCTTTTCGAATTATTTGGTTTTCAAATTTGAATGGTTTATGATTTCGCAGAGCATTTTCAATTTTATTTTTAAACAACCTTCTCTCATCAGGTTTAACATATTCGACAAATTTTTCTAACGAAGGGGTACACCCTTCTGGTTCTAAGCCAAAGATACGATATAATTGATCTGACCATGTTACGATGTTCGTATGCAAATCGGCATCCCAACTACCGATATTAGACATTTCTTGTGCAACGGAAAGCTGCGTTGCAATATTCTGTATTGTCTCTTCTAATTTTCTGCGTTCGAAAATATTTGCCAGGTTCGTTCCCACTATTCTTAGCAGGTTTACTTCGTCATTAGTCCAAGTGCGTTCAGACAGGACAGAGTCGAACCCAATAAATCCGACTAAAGAATTACCGGAAATCATCGGAATGACGACGAGCGATAGGATATCTTGCGACTGGAGAATTTCTTTTTCAGCACTCGCCTCAGGCGGTAGGTCGGCAACATAAGGGATAATAATGTTTTCAAATCGTCGAAGTTTATCCATCCACCATGGTAATGCCTCAACAGGGATATCTTGGAGGTTCTCAATTTGAGGAATGATCCCTACGGCGCACCACTCGTGCGTATTATTCATCTTCGTTCCGCCATCCGTAAAAATAAAAACGTAACTGCGGTCAACCTTGACAAATTCTCCCAGAATCTGAAGTGCTTTGTCTATTACCTCATCAATCTCAGATATTTTAATATTGACAAAGTTTGTAGATATAGTTGTAATAACTTTTTGGAATTCACTATGGTAAAATATTTCTTCCTCCGCTCGCTTACGCGCAGTAATATCCCGTGCAACACCAACCATTGCAACCGGCTCGCCGTCGTCGTCTTTGACAAGTGATGCCCATAGTTCGATGGGGAAATCACTGCCATCTTTACGGCGATTAATCAATTCACCGTACCATTCTCCGGTAAGTGTGTTGGGAAGTATTTGTTGGGCTACCTCGGGTGATGTGCTTGGAGAGCGAACCATTGAAATATTCTTACCCACTAATTCCTCATTAGGGCAGTTCCAAAAATTCAAATATAAGTTTAGTGTTATAGATTTTATCGT
>JASEGV010000065.1 GCA_030017895.1 Bacteroidota bacterium
CGATAAAATCTATAACACTAAACTTATATTTGAATTTTTGGAACTGCCCTTAAGATAGACAATAGAGATGTAAGTTTTAAAATAGAATTAACTACACCTGCTTGTCCAGTAAAAGACCAATTCAAAATGGCAGCCATAAAATCGGTAAAAGAAGCAATACCGGAAGTTGGCGCCATCCAAATTGAGATGACGAGCAGCGTTCGCAAAGCGCCACAGTCAAATTTAAACAACATACTCACTAATGTAAAAAACACAATCGCAGTTGCGAGCGGAAAGGGGGGCGTTGGTAAATCGACAGTTGCTATAAATTTAGCAGTTGGATTAGCTCAAGATGGTGCCAAAGTTGGCTTAATAGATTCCGATATTTACGGTCCAAGCATTCCGCTGATGATGGGTATAAACGCATCTCCGAAGTTAGAAAATAAAAAACTAATACCGCTAGAAGCCCACGGTGTAAAGGTTATGTCGATTGGATTTTTAGTCGATCCGAATCAAGCAGTTATATGGCGTGGACCGATGGCAAGCGGAGCTCTCAGGCAATTTATGACCGATGTAGAATGGGGCGAATTAGATTACTTGATTTTCGATTTACCTCCGGGAACCGGCGACATCCAATTAACACTTGTTCAAACAATTCCGTTGTCGGGGGCTGTTATCGTAACAACGCCGCAGGATATCTCTCTCGCCGATGCCCGCAAAGGTTATGCAATGTTCGAGAAGGTGAATGTACCGATTCTCGGTATCATCGAAAATATGAGCTACTTTATCTGTTCGCATTGCGGGGAACGTGAGGAAATATTTTCGTATGGTGGCGGTCGCAAAGAAGCTCAAGAATTGGGCGCTGTGTTTTTAGGTGAAATTCCTATTGATACAAAGATTCGCATCGGTGGCGATGTGGGGGTGCCAGTTGTTGCTCAGGATAAAAATTCTTCGCAGTCATCAGCCATTAAAAACATTGCACGCAATATGGTCGCACAATTAAGTATCAATGCGATGAACGGCGTTAAAACAAAAAGGGTAGAAGTAAATTTAAACATTTAAACTGAGATGGAATCAAAAGAAAAATTGCTCGTCGAAAGAATTGAGGAAGCTCTAGACTTTTGCAGACCGTATCTTCGAGCCGACGGTGGCGATGTTGAGTTTGTAAATGTTAGTGATGACGGAATAGTAAACCTACGCTATTTAGGTGTTTGTAAAAATTGTCCTCTCTCCCTTTTAACTTTAAGAGCAGGAATCGAACGTTCTGTTTTAAAAAATGTACCCGAAGCAAAAAGGGTGGAACTGGTTCTTTAAATAATTTAAACTGTTTTAAAATTTATAAATTATTCGAAAGGAGTAACAAATGAATTATCCATTCTGGGATATTCCTTTTCTTGGTGGTGGTTGGCTTATCGGTATTGTAGCTGTGATCCATGTGTTCGTCTCTCACTTCGCTGTCGGGGGTGGATTGTTTCTTGTCCTTACCGAACACAAAGCTTACCGCGAAAATAATCTCAAAATTATAGACTATCTAAAAATCCATTCTAAATTTTTTATCCTTCTCACACTCGTTTTCGGCGCACTTACTGGTGTTGCCATCTGGTTTACAATCGGACTTGTAACGCCGATGGCTACTTCTTCACTGATTCATATATTTGTGTGGGGATGGGCAATCGAGTGGGTTTTCTTTTTCATCGAAATTGCTGCAGTGATGATTTATTTTTACACTTGGGAAAAAATTGACCGGAAAACTCATCTCATTATCGGCTGGATTTATTTTATATCCGCGTGGATGAGTATGGTAGTCATCAACGGCATTCTTTCGTTTATGCTGACGCCCGGTGCTTGGACTCAAACGAGAGATTTTTGGGATGGATTAATAAACCCTACTTACTTTTCATCTTTGGCTTTCCGAACTTTAACTGCAATAGTTCTGGCTGGAATATACGCACTATTCACGGCTTCTCTGTTGAAAGACGAAAAGATTAAACAAACAATTGTTAAATACTCGTGCAAGTGGGTGCTACCGTTTATGCTAATGCTTCCGCTTGCAGGACTTTGGTATTATCTGACGCTCCCCGAAATTCCGCGCGAAATAGTTTTAGGTGGAATTGTTTTCGTTCATAACACAGCAATTATCGGCTTGATAGCCGGCGCCCTGATTTTCTTTACAGTTTTAATTATGGGATTCTTCAAACCTAATTTATATTCTACTCCTGTTGCAGTTTTTGTGCTTTTGTTAGGTTTAGCATCGATGTTTGCTGGCGAGCGTGTTCGTGAATCAGTCCGCAAACCCTACGTGCTTGTCGATTATATGTACTCGAACGGATTGGTCTTGAGTGATTTCGATAAGGTTAAAGCAGAAGGTTTGATTAAAAATTCGAAATGGTCGAACATTAAAGAAATTAACGACCAAAATAAATTAGAAGCCGGCAATGAAGCATTCAAGCTTTATTGCTCAAGTTGTCACATCATAAACGGTTACAACGATGTTTTACCGTTGATAACTGAATACGACGAGGAAATGCTGACTGCAATTATTAATGAGTTAGAAAATTATCAGGGCTATATGCCTAAGTTTGCCGGCACCGAAGCCGAAGCTGCTGCGATAGCAAAATGGTTAACAGATTTTAATAAAGAAAATACGAAAGGAGAAATAAAATGATAGACCAAACAATGATTCCCGACATCGACCCGATAGCACTACCTGCACCCATTTGGTTGCTGAAGTTCTTACTACTGCTTACTTTTACGCTGCATATTTTAGCAATGAACGTGGCAGTCGGAGGCGGGTTTGTTGCCGCCTTTAGCGAATATTTTGGAAGAAAAAAGAAAAGCCAAAACCATTTCGAGCTGAGTCGCGGGATTGCCAAAATGCTGCCACCCTTCACGGCGTTTACAATTACATTAGGTGTTGCACCACTTCTGTTTTTACAAGTTCTGTACGGTCAGTTTTTCTACACATCAACCATACTAATGGCTTGGCCCTGGTTATCGGTTATCATAATTTTTATTTTAGCTTATTACGGTTACTATATTTTCTCATTCCATTGGGAAAAACTTAACGGTAAAAGATTATGGGTAGTGTCGATAAGTTCAATTTTGTTAGCGACAATAGGTTTGATTTACGTAAACAATATTGTTCTGATGCTAACCCCCGATAAATGGAAGGCAATGTATTTTGCTAATCCACACGGAACACATTTGAATTATGATGACGCCACAATCATACCGCGATATTTACACTATATGATCTCAGCAATGGCTGTTGCCGGCGTTGTGGTAATTATGTGGGGAATCAGAAAACTGAAGACAAACGACCAACTTGGCAAGTGGGCAATCCGTTATGGTGCCTGGTGGTTTTTAATACCGACTTTCATAAATATTGCGATCGGATTGTGGTGGTTGATTGCATTACCGCGTGATTTTATGTTGATGTTTATGGGGGGTAATCAACTCGCTACGGGCTACTTCTTGGCAGGACTTGCTTCGATTTTTGTAAGTATTATGTTGATGTTTGTTGGAATGAATGCTGCTAAACCGGTTGGAAAGTTAATGGCTGCGAAGTTATTCTTCTTAATATCTATCGTTACAATGATATTGATGCGGCACGAATTGCGTGAAGCATATCTGAAACCGTACATCAATTGGGACGCCGTTAAAACAGAACCACAGTGGGGTGTAATAATAATTTTTGTTTTACTCCTCGTCGGTGGTTTGATTACAGTTGGTTGGATGGTGAAGAAATCGTTTGGGAAACCAGCGCTAGAGTCAAAATAAAAATAATTAGTAACTACTTAGCAGCAAAAATAAAACGCCACAGATTCACAGATTAAACTTATGAAAGCTACAATATTATTGGGATATGAATTTAATCATAGCGCCCTTTGCATTTTCTTTGCGGACCTCGCGGTTAAAATATACTAATTCCGAAACTTGCCCTGATTTAATCGAAGTGTCTCAAATCTCATTTTTTCCTCAACACAACACTGAACCACGAGTATGGCACATCCCAATGATTTACAGGGAATTCGTGACCGAGATTTGAATGGATAATTAGCTGTTTCGTTTTGCTCGGAATCCGATTGTACAAAGCAAATACTGTATTGGGAGTTGATATCCTGTCTTTAAAATGTGCCGAAAGTAAAACAGGTTTTGTAAATCGCTCTGCAAAATTATTAGCATCAAAGTAGCTTAAAGTTCGGAACGCCGTGGTTTTGTCAACTAATCCGTTGATTATCGACCTTCTTACACGCGAGCAACAACCGCTTTCCAATCCTTCCGGAAAACAGCAAAGAGTCGGAATTGTTGCTATAGTGGCTTTAATCCTGCTATCTAATCCTGTTAGAAGCAATGCCAACCCACCACCTTGGCTCGTTCCTGCAACACCGATGCGTGCTGTATCCAATTCACTCCGTGTATAAAAAAAATCGATAGCCCGCTTTGCACTTGCAACTGCTTTTCGTAAGTAATACTTGTTTGGATCATCAAGATTCTGTCCTGCCGACGGGTCATCACCAACCGGATAATTATCGGACTCTACATCCAATCCGTGAATCTGTATTGCAACGACTGCAAATCCGAGTCTTGCAAGAGTATATGGAATTTGTACCGATGTATTTCCATAACTTGGTAGGATTAAAATTGCAGGAAGTAGTTTGTCAGATTTTGGTAAACAATACCATGCTTTAATACACGCTGTATCCAAACTCCGATACATTATTTTAAAAACTTTGATGCTGTCGTGTTGTTTATCGGTTTGTTCGGTTAATTCAAAGTAAGCGTGTAGAGTATCTAAAGCAGAAAATGTATTCAGCCAAAATGTTTCCAAATCTACTCTATTCGTAGATGAAAAAAGAATTGAATCAGATTGAAAGACAAAGGTAAGTGTATCCGAATAATATTCGTATTCACCTGTAACTATCCGTGCAAAAATTTCGTAAAAGCCGGGACGCCATTTATAATTGAGTGATTTCTTTTCGGAAGATAGGTGTATTGTTTTAATACCCTTCTCGAATTTTGTATTTTCCTCATAAACAGTATAATAGTATTTTTGTGTGATACTTTTAAGCTGTATAAAAATTTTTCCTTTAACTTTTCGTTGCGACTCGATTCTCACATTAAAAACGGGGGAGTGATTTTTATTATATATATGATTTGGCAGGAACGATTCAATGGATACCGAAATAACCCGTTGTGCGTAAGAACTCGATGCAGATATTAAAAGTAAAATTGCTAAGAGCGTGATAATTCGGCGTATATTTTTTAGGGAATACCTGATTTCAGATACTTTCGATTTCTTTTATTTTAGTATTTTTTATCTGCAAAATTCTGCTCCCCGATCTTCGGACTAAATCATAATTATGTGTAGCCAATAAAACGGCAGTCCCTCGCGAATTAATTTGCAACAGGACATCAAGAATTTCGTTAGCCAAAGCAGGGTCTAAATTACCGGTTGGTTCATCTGCTAAAAGAATAAAGGGTTCGTTCACCAAAGCGCGCGCAATTACAACCCGCTGCTGCTCGCCACCTGATAGCTCATTAGGCATTGCCCCGCGTTTGTGGCTCAAACCGACTTCTGCCAAAACCCGAACAATACGCCTCTGAATTTCGTGCCGCTTAACCCCTGTAACGTGTAATGGAAAGGCAACATTTTCGAAAACATTCCTGTCTTCTAAAAGTTTAAAATCTTGAAACACAACTCCTACGGTTCTTCTCAAATATGGGATCTCCCTTTTTTTAATTACTAACGAGTTGTACTTACCGACTGTAACCATACCTGAATTGGGGAGTAAATCCATATAAATTAAACGAAGAAGTGTCGTTTTGCCAATGCCTGACTCACCGATTAAAGATACAAATTCACCTGAGTTAATGTGAATGCTTATATTCGATAAAATCGGTTGGGCGTTGAATGAAAGTGTAACGTTTTTGAATGTAATCATATTTTATTTTTTATTTTTACGGCGGTTATTGATAATAGCTACTGCAGTTTTAATGGCTTCAATTGTGCTGGATGGATTTGCTCTTCCTTTTCCGGCGATGTCGAATGCTGTTCCATGATCCGGTGAAGTGCGAACTATCGGCAATCCGGCAGTGAAGTTTACACCTTCCTCGAATCCCAATAATTTTATAGGTATCAATCCTTGGTCGTGGTACATTGCAAGCACTGCATCATAGTTTTTGTAAGCATGAACTCCAAAAAAACCATCGGCGGGAAATGGACCGTGAATATCAATACCCTTTATGTTAGCTTGTTTCATAGCTGGAATTATCATTTCATTTTCTTCTTCTCCGATAACACCATTTTCACCGGCGTGAGGGTTAAGTCCTAATACAGCGATTTTAGGTTTTCTTATTCCAAAATCATTCCTGAGCGAATTGTTCAGTGTTTGTATTCTATCTTTAAGTAATTGTTTCGTGAGCCGGGATGGAATTTCTTTGATTGAAATATGAATTGTTACCAAAGCTACACGGATATTTTTATAAAGCATTATCATAGCAAACTTACTCCGTTTGCAGAGTGTCGTGATCAATTCGGATTGTCCGGGGAAATCAAAGCCCTTGAAGTTGATAGTTTCTTTTGCTAAAGGTGCAGTTACCATACCATCAACTTCTTTTTCGAGACAAATAATAGTTGCAGAAATAACAGATTCAATAGCAAGCCGGCCAGCTTCGAATGAAAGTATTCCCGGTTTTATGTTTGGTTGGACGAATTTACGAATAGAAAAAATCGGTATAGCATCTGAATTGTTTTTAGGTACAGATTCGATTTCTTTAAGTGTGGTTTTCATTTTTAGCAATTTAGCATAATGCTCAAAAACATAAGTTGAGCCAACCAGAACCGGGATACAAATTCGTTTTATTGCTGGGGATGTAGCAGCTTTTAATGCAACTTCCGGTCCGATGCCGTTATGGTCGCCCATTGTGATTGCTATAATTGGTTTCATATCCTGTACTTTAGTTGTTGAGTGTTAATTTACTAATGACTGTGTAGAAAAGCAAGAAAATTCTTTAAATTATTAAATATTACTTGCTTTTTAGTAGAACTGGATATATATTATTTTGGTATTTGTAAGACTGGTAGCCAATACGGATTACAGAATATTCAGGATCGAGGAGTGCTATCGCTGGTTGTTATTTAATAATAAGAAAATGTTGATAATATTTTACATACTATTATTATTGGCATCAATTCCCGAATCCATTATCAGGGAATTAGAGGTTTTTTTATTTTTCCCTAAATAACCAATAACAAAAAAATTAAAGGAGATATTTTTATGAAACACTTAATTTACATCTTCGCATTTTGCGTTCTAACATTTTCTATTATTGGAAATGCAAACGCACAAGTCCCAAACAAAATCTCGTATCAGGGACTTCTAACAACTTCTGCCGGCACGCCTGTGCAGGATGGGAGTTATAATTTAACTTTTAACATTTTCGATGTTTCCACTGGCGGCAGTGCTTTATGGACTGAAGATCAGACTGGCGTTGCCGTTCAGCGTGGAACATTTAATGTTCTTTTAGGTTCAGTAACAACACTTGATATATCTTTCAATCAAACATTGTATGTGGAAGTTACTGCAACACCAGGACCTGGAATACCTTCACCGATAACATTTTCGCCGCGTTCAGAATTGACAAACTCACCGTATTCATTTTCGATTATTGGAACACAATGCGAAGCGACGGGACCGTATTCATCGGTTGGTGGGAGGAATAACCGTGCACGGGGTGCTTATTCTGTCGTAAGCGGTGGCGGGGGTGCAACAGAAGCTGATTCAAATTCTGCCTTAGCTGACTATTCAACTGTGAGTGGTGGTCAATCTAATAAGGCAAGCGACAGATATACAACAGTGAGCGGTGGTGCTCATAACACGGCAAGTGGTCAAACTTCAACAGTTGCTGGTGGCTGGTCTAACGTGGCAAGCGGTAGAGAAGCAACGGTTAGTGGTGGCATAAATAATACATCAAGTCAATCTTTGTCAACTATCGGTGGTGGTGAAATGAACACTGCAAGCCGCACTGCTGCAACAGTCGGTGGGGGTTCAAGCAATCAGGCAAGTGGTGATCGTGCAACAGTTGGTGGAGGGGCTTATAATTATGCTAGTGGCGATTATTCCACAGTTGGCGGGGGATGGTCTTCACGCGCACGCGGTGCTTATTCTTTTGTTGGCGGCGGCGGGGGTTCAACTTTAGCTGATTCAAATTCAGCGCTAGGTGAAAACTCAACAATTGGCGGCGGCTCCAGTAACATCGCAAGCGCCTTCGCTGCAACAATAGGCGGAGGTTGGGATAACACAGCCAGCGGTCCTACTGCGACCATAGGTGGTGGAAAAATGAATACTGCCAGTGGAGGTATTGCGACCATAGCCGGAGGATGGTCTAACACCGCAAGCGGTTGGCATACCGCAGTTGGAGGTGGTGGTTTTAATAGCGCGAGAGGTATATATTCAGTTGTTTGCGGTGGCGGGGGGTTAAACCCTGTTGATTCAAATTCTGCTTTAGGTGATGCTTCTACTATCGGCGGTGGTTCAGCGAACAAGGCAAACGGCTCTAATGCAACAATTGGCGGAGGTGCTTATAACACAACCAGCGCTAATTATACCACAATCGGCGGCGGCTATAATAACACGGCAAGCAATCATTTTGCAACAGTTGTAGGCGGTAGAGATAACACGGCAAGCGGTCAATATTCATTCGCTTCTGGACGCCGGGCAAAAGCCAATCACGATGGCGCCTTCGTCTGGGCAGACCAAACTGACGCAGATTTTGCTTCAACGGCAATTAACCAATTTAATATTCGTGCTGTTGGTGGAACAAGAATTTTTTCGAACACGGCATTATCTGCTGGTGTAACACTCGCTGCTGGGGCATCATCTTGGGCGAGCGTTTCAGATAGCACGCTCAAGAGAAATAAACGTCTCGTTGATAGCAAAGTAATACTTGAAAAAGTGGCACGGCTGCCGGTTATGCAATGGAGCTACTTATCTCAAAACCCTAACATAGAGCACATCGGTCCGATGGCTCAGGATTTTTATGCCATCTTCGGTTTGGGTGATGATGAGAAAACAATTTCCACAATTGATCCGGCAGGTGTAGCGCTTGCAGCTATTCAAGGATTGATACAGGAAAACAAAGAACTACAAACAAAGAACGAAGAACTCTCGAATCGTTTAACTGAATTGGAAGCAGTTGTAAAATCTATGGCTGAAGAAATGAAAGTCATAAACGATAAGTCACTTGGTGAATTAAGATGAGTTAGAGATGACGAATGAACAATGACTAATAACAAATAACCAATTTCAGCCTGAGGCTGATGCGCCTATGGCGCAAACTAATTAACATATTTCAGCCTGAGGCTGATGCGCCTATGGCGCAAACTAATTAACAAATTACAAAGGAGTAATTATGAAACACTTGATTTATATCTTCGCACTTTGCGTTCTAATATTTTCTATTATTGGAAATGCAAACGCACAAGTCCCGAACAAGATTTCTTATCAGGGACTTCTAACAACTTCTGCCGGCACGCCTGTGCAGGATGGGAGTTATAATTTAACTTTTAAAATTTTCGATGTTTCCACTGGCGGCAGTGCTTTATGGACTGAAGATCAGACTGGCGTTGCCGTTCAGCGTGGAACATTTAATGTTCTTTTAGGTTCAGTAACAACAATTGATATATCTTTCAATCAAACATTGTATGTGGAAGTTACTGCAACATCAGGACTCGGAATACCTTCACCGATAACATTTTCGCCGCGTTCGGAATTAACAAGTTCACCTTATGCATTCATTGCTGATACGGCTAATTTTGCCAAAGCAGTAAGCGGAGCCTGGAATCTCACAGGCAATGCAGGTACTACCGAAGGAACTAATTTTGTTGGCACCACCGATGCACAGGCATTTGATATCCGTACCAATAATGTATTAAGAACCCGCATTACCACCAAAGGACAAATAGAAACATACAATACAGGGCAATCGGTGTTTGTGGGAGAAGGAGCCGGGGCAAGCGATGATTTATCTGATAACTACAATGTATTTGTCGGTTACCAGGCGGGTTTTTCCAACACCACAGGATCCGCCAATACCGCCAACGGACTGCAGGCGCTTTATTCCAACACCACAGGATCCCAAAATACTGCCAGCGGAGGTGGTGCGCTTTTGTACAACACCACAGGAGCATACAATACTGCCAGCGGCACGTATGCGCTTTATTCCAACACCACAGGATTATCCAATACCGCCAACGGAAGGAGTGCGCTTTATTCCAACACCACAGGATACTACAATACCGCCAGCGGAACGGATGCGCTTTTGTTCAACACCGCAGGAAACAATAATACCGCCAACGGAAGGAGTGCGCTTAGGTCCAACACCACAGGATCCGACAATACCGCCAACGGACTGCAAGCGCTTTATTCCAACACCACAGGATTCAACAATACCGCCAACGGAGTGAGTGCGCTTTATTCCAACACCACAGGATTGTACAATACCGCCAACGGATTGGGTGCGCTTTATTACAACACAACAGGATTCAACAATACCGCCAGCGGCACGTATGCGCTTTATTCCAACACCACAGGATATCAGAATACCGCCAACGGATATCAAGCGCTTTATTTCAACACAACAGGATTCAACAATACCGCCTTGGGATATTATGCTTTCTTCTCAGGAGCGGCATATAGTAACTCAACAGCATTGGGCTTTAATACTGCTATAACTGCCAGCAACCAGGTGAGAGTAGGAAATTCTTCCGTTACCAGCATAGGCGGGCAGGTGGGCTGGACAACACTCTCTGATGGCCGCTTTAAAAAAGATGTGAGTGAAACCATGCCTGACGGCAGGCAGGCAGTGCAGGGCTTGGCGTTCATTATGAAATTGCGTCCGGTTACTTATCATCTGGATATGGATGGAATAGCATCGTTTTTAAAAACCCCCGATCCCGATAAATCGGGACTATTAAAAGAAAGTGAAGTTATTAAAGGCAAAATGCTGCAAACTGGCTTTGTCGGTCAGGAAGTAGAGAAAGCTGCACAAGAACTTGGCTACGACTTCAGCGGTATAGACAAACCGAAAAATGAAAATGATTACTATGGCTTGAGGTATGCAGAGTTTACCGTTCCATTGGTTAAGGCAGTGCAAGAACAGCAGAAGATGATAGAAGAACTAAGAAGGCAAAACGAAGAGCTTTTAAAACGTATTGAAAAGTTAGAGAGATAATTCCGCCAAAGGCGGATGTGCCTTCGGCACAAAATCGCTTTATGAAGTAAGGTGAAGATAATAGAGAAATGGAGCGATTAAGTGTTTCTAACTCATTATTAATTGTAAATGGTCAATATAAGGAGAACTAAAAATGAAAAATTTTATAATAATCGTGCTTATATTCGTATTGAGCACACTGGCTTACAGCCAGACGATTACACACCCCTGGTGGGTTGTTGACAGAGGCGGTGGAAAATCTACTGGAGGCGACTTACTGCTCCAAACATCCATCGGTCAAAATGCAGTACAAATGATGACGGGCGATACTTTTAAATTAGAAAGCGGATACATTCCCGGTTTGCGTAATATATCGGGCGCCTCAACTACGATGATGGTTAATGCTGCGGTCGGTTGGAATATGATATCGGTTTCTCTGCTCGTAACTGATTATAGAAAAACCATACTGTTCCCAAGTGCCGTGTCGCCCGCTTATGTATATCAAGAGGGTTATAAAATACGCGATACATTAGTTAATGGAAAGGGATATTGGCTAAAATTTTCATCCGCAGCCTCAATTCCAATCAGTGGCACTAGTATAATGTTGGATACGATTGATGTGAATGCCCGTTGGAATATAATTGGCGTAGTATCGTATCCTGTTTTGATATCGGACATAACTCCCGTTTCACCTGTTGTTATCAAATCGCAATATTTTGGTTATACGAACACAGGCTACTATAACGAGGACACACTAAAGCCGGGTTCTGCGTATTGGCTTAAGGTAAATCAAGCGGGGAAAATTGTTCTGAAATCCGGCTCAGTGTTGAAGGCTTCTTCACAATTGGTTATGGCGAAAGCTCAAAATAAACCTGATGATATTAAGTCAGTTGCAGCAGAAAAAGGGCTGCGCAGTTTGATACTAAAAGATGAAGCCGGACGAGAACAGACACTTTACTTCACAGCAAAACCTGTAGAGATTGATTTGGAGAAATATGAGCTTCCGCCTATTCCGCCTTCAGAAATATTTGATGTTAGATTTCGATCGCAGCGGAATGTAGAAGTAGCTGATAAAGAAATGTTGGGTCGTCAAGAATTTCCGATACAAATAAACGGGGCAAAGTATCCGTTAACAATTAACTGGAATGTTGCTATAGATGAGGGACAAGAATACTCAGTAGAAATCAACTCGTTTAATGGCGATAAGATTGTAGTAGAGAAATTCGTACTCGATGTTAATACGAAAGCTATAACAATTGATGAAGATGTGTTGGGTGTGAAGTTAATAATGTCCGCGAAAAGTGTTGTAGAAGTTCCGAAGGAGTATGCACTATATCAAAACTATCCCAATCCGTTTAATCCTACAACCAAGATAAAATATGACTTACCGGTTGCCTCAAAAGTAACTCTGAAGGTTTACAATATTTTAGGTCAGGAGGTAGCAACACTTAAAGACGAAATCGAAGAGCCAGGTTTTAAATCGGTTGAGTTTAATGGTAATACATTATCGAGTGGCGTGTACTTTTACCGGATTGATGCTACGGCAATATCTGACGCAAACAAATCGTTGATGAGTGTGAAGAAGATGATCCTCCTACGTTAAAGTTTCGGAGGAGAAGTGTTTGTGTTATAACAAATGTAGATCGACGAACCTCGCCGACCTACAAGATATAGAAAAAGCTGAAGGTAACCTTCTGCTAAGTTTTTATTCCGTTGAAGGTTACCTTCGGTATTCATCAGCAAAAATTTAACAGAAAGGATATTGCCATGAACATCAACTGTTTATCAAAAATGGCACTCATTTTTATTTTGTGCTTAGTATTTAACGTACAAAGTTTTGCTCAAGTGCAAGAAAAATGGGTTCATCGCCACGATGGTCCTGCAAATTCGTGGGATAATGCAGCAGATCTTGTTGTGGATGCGGATGGAAATACTTATGTCACTGGCTTTGTGAGCATAGCAAGTCCACCCATAGTGACGAGTTTTGTTACAATAAAGATAAGCCCGAACGGTGTAACAGAGTGGGTTCGAACCTACCACGGTGAAGATGGCAGGAGAGATCGAGCGATGGGGATTGTGATAGATATAAATAATAATGTATATGTTACTGGAATTAGCTGGGACGGTGATTACTACAGTTCTATTGCAACGGTAAAGTATGATACAGATGGAAATCAGCTCTGGGTAAGACGGTTCCCAACACCAGGTCCATCGACAACTTTTTATTCGCCCGCAAAGAAAAAACCCATCGGTATTGATGCCGCAGCAAATATATATATCGCCGGATTTTACACAACTGGAGCGTCCGATATGAACATTGTTACAATAAATTACGATTCCCAGGGAAATTTACTGTGGTCTAATACTTATGATGGGTTAGGATATTACATATGGGTGACTCAACCTTTTCCGCATTGGGAATGGCAACCAAGCAATGATGCAGCAGTAGCTATTCATGTTGATAATGTGGGTAATGTCGTTGTGGCAGGTCAAACTCAACCTTTCGGTTATTATGATACTACGCCGGGACCTGATTTTATTATATTGAAATATACAACAGATGGTGCACAAGCGTGGGTACAAACTTTTGGTTTAGCGTCTGTGCACGATTATCCGTGGGATGTAATTGTAGATGTGGACGGAAACATTGTTGTTACGGGGAGTTCCACGTCCTATCCAACAGAAAATATTACAACAGTTAAGTATAATCATTTAGGTGCGCAAATGTGGGACAGACAATATGGTGTTGGATCTGAATCTGCTTCGGGTAACGCAGTTACAGTTGATAATTTAAAAAACATTTACATTACCGGATATATAAACACAAACATTGTAACATTAAAATACAATCAAGCTGGTGCGTTACAATGGGATATACTTCATCCGGGTAGGGGAGGAGAAGATATTGCACTTGATCAATATTCAAATGTATACGTTACCGGTTCAATTGATTCGGGTGGCGATTCTGATTGGGATTATATTACAATTCGGTACAATAATTTAGGCAATCTATTTTGGAGTATCACATACAATGGTACTGCCTCGCAGATGGATTATGCGGTTGGTATCGCAATTGATCCGAATAATAATGTAATCGTAACTGGAAATAGCGCTGGAGTCGGAACGTTAGACGATATAACTACTATAAAGTATGCTCATAGAACCATTAGTGGAATAAAGTTTAGAGACCTTAATTGTAATGGTGTTTTTGAGGCAGGAGAACCAGGCCTTGCCGGATGGCGAATCGAACTTGCGGGTCCGGTTAATGACTTTAGATTAACAGGTGCTGGCGGCGAATATTCTTTTGAAAATCTACCAGAGGGAAACTATGTAGTGAGTGAAGTTTTGCAGCCGGGATGGATGCAGACGATGCCAGCTCCCCCGGGTTTTTATAACATCAATATTACACCGCAGAATCCTTTTTTTGTAAACATTGATTTTGGAAACTGCCAGGGGAGAATAAGCGGTATTAAATTCAACGACCTAAATGCGAACGGTCAGCATGATGCTGGAGAACCGGGGCTTCCCGGTTGGCAGATAAATCTTGCAGGTCCAGTTGTTGGTAATATGTTAACAGGTGCTGGCGGTGTGTACGAATTTGATAATCTTCCCCCAGGCAACTATCAAGTTAGCGAAGTTTTGCAACCGGAATGGATAGTGACAACGCCAGCTGTGTTTTTCATTGTAATTACTCCTCCTGTTCCTCCAGCTGGGAATGCAATTAAGGTAGGGATAAACTTCGGTAACCATTTTCATTTTCCACATGGTAGTGTTGTGTTAGCCATGAATTGACGGATATAATCTTTTAAGTTTCACCCTTGC
>JASEGV010000066.1 GCA_030017895.1 Bacteroidota bacterium
GATAAAATCTATAACACTAAACTTATATTTGAATTTTTGGAACTGCCCTTAATAATGTTATCGTTTGAATCACAAGTTTTTGCCGAAGGATTTCAAATTAACCAACAGGGAGCAAAAGCAATGGGTATGGGTGGCGCATTCACTGCACAAGCAAACGACCCCTCTGCAATATTTTTCAATCCTGCAGGATTGGGATTCCAAAAAGGGATGAAAGTGATGGTAGGAACGACATTAATATTTCCTTCAACTAATTTTACGAGTCCTGCCCCATATTCCAAAAAAACGAAAATGAAAAGCCAGATATTTTATCCAAGTAATTTTTATGGAACTTACGGAATGGATAACGGTTTTGTTTTGGGACTGGGTGTTTTTAAGCCTTTTGGATTTGGAACAGAGTGGGATAAAGATTGGGAAGGAAACTACTTGGCTGTAAAAACCGACTTGCAAACAGTTTTCATTAATCCAACGATTTCATTTAAAGTGAACGAACAATTGTCTATTGCTCTTGGTGTGAGTTACGTTTCAGCGGATGTGAAAATTCCACTCGCAGTCCCAAGCGATCGTCAACTGGACTCCCCATCCATAACAACTTTTTATCGGACCGGAGAGCTTGAAGCATCTGGAAGTGGTGTTAATATTAATTTCGGGTATTTACTTAAACCGTCCGACGAACTTTCGGTTGGGTTGTCATATCGGCACACAACCAAACTTGATTTAAAAGGCAAGGCAAAAATTACAGAATTACCTACAGAATATGATGGCGAAACAACCATTACGTTACCCTCCAACATTTCTGCTGCAATCGCCTATGTTGTGATACCTGATTTAACTGTTGAAGCAGGTTTGCAGTATGTAATGTGGGAAAGTTATAGCACTTTAGATTTAAATATTAAAGATTGGAAAAATGTATTTTTATTCCGTCTCGGCGGTGAATATCGTTACGAACAATTTGCTTTTCGTGCCGGTTATGTTTACGATAAAACCCCTCAGCCTGATAAATCGGTTGAACCGATGTTGCCCGATGCCAATCGGAATACATTTGCATTTGGTGTCGGTTATAAACTTACCGATGCACTTAATTTAGATTTTGCATATCAATATGTTATGTTCGCCGACAGAACCGTTACATCCCCTATAAATTTATTCCCCGGAACTTATAAAAGTTCTTCGAACCTTTTTGGTATTAGTGTAAGTCACCAGTTTTAGCAAACAAAGTGCGAGGTTTAGATAATATTTGAATCTTACTTGACTTTTAAAAAATATTTGGTTAATATAACACGTCAAAAATGTGTTCTTAAATAACAATATCATTAACAAATCATGGAGACATCTATGAAAAAATTTATTAACATTTCGTTCTTATTTGCTTTTGTAGTTTTGTTTGTCACTACCCAATATTTATTTGCTGGTGGTTTTCAAATAAACGAACACGGTGCAAAAGCTATGGGAATGGGGGGTGCATTCACCGGTCTGGCTTCTGATCCCTCAGCAATATTTTTTAATCCGGCCGGTTTGAGTTTTCAAAAAGGTGCTAATATTATGCTTGGCACTACACTAATATTTCCATCGACAACATTTACACCAAAAGGCTCGACTCAAGATGCGAAAATGAAAAGTCAAATATTTTACCCATCTAATATCTACGGGACATATACCATGGATGATGGCTTAGCATTTGGTATCGGAGTTTATAATCCTTATGGATTAGGCACTGTATGGGATAAAGATTGGGTCGGAAGTAGAATTGCTACAAAGACTGAACTCCAAACATTTTTTATTAATCCATCTGTCTCATATAAATTTAATGAACAATTATCATTTGGAATCGGTGTGAGCTATGTTTTAGCTAATGTAGAATTATCATTTCGAGTTCCAACCTTTCGTACTCTACTTCCTCCAACACCCTCAACAACAGACGGAACAGCTTCACTTGAAGCTGATGGTAATGGAATTAACTTCAATGCAGGAATAATTTATCGACCATTTGATAACTTGATGCTCGGTCTTGCCTATCGGCATTCAACAAAATTAGAACTTGAAGGAACAGCAAAATTTACTGATATGAATGCATTACAATCTTTCTTTCCCGGTGGAGATGGAAGTACAGAGATAACATTGCCGTTAAACCTTACATTTGGTGCTGCTATTGATGTCACGAAAGAATTAACTGTATCGACAGATATACAATTTATCGGCTGGTCGTCTTATGATTCTTTAGTGGTAAAAATTACTGAAGGACCAGCGTCACCTCTCGGTGTACTTCAAAAAGGTAGCACATCAATAAAGGATTGGAAGAATGCTTTTATTTTAAGATGGGGTGTTGAATACAGATTCGAAAATTGGTCACTTCGAGGTGGACTTGTATTTGACGTTACACCGCAGCCACTGCACAAAACTGAACCAATGCTCCCCGATGGAAACAGAGGTGAAGCAATGTTGGGTATAGGTTATAATATTACTGAAAACATTATGATCGATGCTGCATATCAATTTATAAAATTAGAGCAAAGGGCTGTTGTTTATTCAGATATTAATTTCCTCGGAACCTATAAAAGCGACGCCCATTTATTTGGTATAAACGTAGGATATAAATTCTAATTTAAAATTTTATTTTATCAATCCCATCTGATTTTTTGAACAGATGGGATTTTTTTTTATATTCATTCAACAATTACGAGAAAAATTGCTTTGTCGAATGAAAAAGAACCTTTAGTGAATCTTCAGTTAGCCAACGAGCATGGTTTAACTGAGGATGAGTATAATCGTATTCTCGAAATATTAGGAAGGACTCCAACATACACCGAACTTGGTGTTTTTAGTGTAATGTGGAGTGAGCATTGCTCATATAAAAATTCAATTGCATTATTGAAAACTTTACCTAGAAGTGGAGAGCGACTTTTGGTGAGTGCCGGCGAAGAAAACGCAGGTTTAGTAGATATAGGTGATGGACTTGCTGTAGCATTTAAAATTGAAAGTCATAACCATCCGTCAGCAATCGAACCATATCAAGGTGCAGCAACCGGCGTCGGTGGGATAATGCGTGATATATTCACAATGGGTGCTCGTCCAATAGCAGCTCTCAACTCACTGCGTTTTGGCAATCCAACCGACCCACGTGTAAAATATCTGATTAAAGGGATAGTAAAAGGAATCGGCGATTATGGAAATTGTTTCGGAGTTCCAACTGTGGGGGGTGAAGTTTATTTCGATAAATGTTATACCGAAAATCCTATCGTGAATGCTATGTCTGTAGGAATCGTCAAACACGATTGTATTATGAAAGCGGCAGCAAAAGGAGAGGGGAATTTAGTTATGATTGTCGGTTCAGCTACCGGCAGGGATGGGATTCATGGGGCTACATTTGCATCACAAGAGATTTCGGAAGAATCAGATGAGAAAAGACCCTCAGTGCAGGTAGGCGACCCGTTTACAGAGAAATTGCTATTAGAAGCGACACTTGAAGCTGCTAAAACCGGATACATCATCGGAATCCAAGATATGGGGGCTGCTGGTATTGCATGCTCCACATCAGAAATGAGCGAACGCGGTAAATCAGGTATGGTAATCGACCTGAATAAGGTACCAGCCCGAGAAACCGGTATGAATGCGTATGAAATTATGCTTTCAGAATCGCAAGAGCGTATGTTGGTGGTGATTAAGGAAGGGGGTGAAAAAATAATTCAAGAAATATTTAAAAAATGGGATTTACAAGTTGAAATAATTGGAAACGTGGATAACTCGGCTATCTTGAAAATTTATATGGATGGAATATTAAAGGCTGAAATACCAGCCGAATCGTTAGTTTTAGGAGGGGGTGCTCCTGTCTATTATCGTGAAAGTATTGAACCAAAATATTTATCTGAGACAAAGAATTTTTCTTTCGAAGAAATACCTGAACCGATTGATTACAATGAAACTTTAAAAGAAATGTTGAAATCGCCTAATATTTGTTCAAAAAAGTGGATATATCAGCAATATGACTCTATGGTGAGAACCAATACCATCCCATCTGGGATTACCGATGCAGCTATTATCAGAATCAAAGCTACTAACAAAGCCCTTGCACTAAAGACAGACGGGAACGCTCGTTACGTCTATTTGAACCCTCGTAAAGGAGCAGAAATTGCTGTAGCTGAATCGGCAAGAAATGTTATTTGTTGCGGTGCTAAACCGATTGCTATCACAAATTGCTTGAACTTCGGGAATCCATATAATCCAGAAAATTATTGGCAGTTTAAAGAAGCAGTAGCGGGAATAGGAAACGCTTGCCGTGTACTCGAAACTCCCGTTACAGGCGGTAATGTGAGTTTTTTTAATGAGAGTCCCAATTATTCAGTTTTTCCAACACCTGTTATTGGTATGCTTGGGCTGGTTGAGGATTTAAAGCTAATTACATCGATGGAATTTAAAAATGAATATGATTTGATAGTTTTAATAGGCAAAAATCATGGTGATATATCAGGATCAGAATATCTTAAACATATTCACGGTAAAACAGAGGGTGATGCTCCGTATTTTGATATTAATTACGAAAAAAAAGTGCACACGACTGTATTAGAAGCAATTCACGAAGGAATTGTTGAATCTGCTCACGATGTTAGCGACGGTGGCATTGCAGTAACTTTATCTGAATGCTGTATTGCATCAGATTTAGGTGCTGAAATATTTTTTGAAAGTGCTTACCGATTGGATTTTATTTTATTTGGCGAAGATCAGATGCGAATAGTTATTACAATTGAGGAAGGCAGTTTAGCCAAATTAGAACAAATTGTAAATAAAAATAAAACAGATTATAAGATAATTGGAAAAGTTAAAGGACATAAATTAATAATTAACTCTATCATCGATATACCAGTGAAAGAACTGAGACAAACCTATTACAATACACTAAAAGAAATTCTCGATGGGGAGTAGCATTATAAATCGAATTTATAATAATCCATATTAATAGATTGGGTAAATGAATTACTTTACATAATATTGATTATTAGTAATAGACGTATTCAATGAATTAGCCAGTAATCACATGAATAGCTGCTGGTATCAAACTTATTTTTACTGTATTAACATTATTCCCAACGATTTCTCCATCAGCATGAACAAAAAAATTTTCGTCAGATTTTACTTCAATATTTTGAGCATGTGAAAATTGAACTTCTTTATACTTACCATGCAAACCTTTCAGAACGCTCGGAAACATTTTAAGAATTTTAAAAAAACCAACATGCTCAACATAGCAAACATCAAATTTATTATCATCTAATTTTGCCCCCGGAGTTAAATAAAAACCACCACCGGCACTGACTCCATTTCCGATAGCAATTAAAAAATACTTGCTTTTTAAATGTAATTCATCCAATTTGAATAAAAAATTAGGTGTTTGATATTTCAATAATGCTCGAAATAGTGCGAAAATATATAGTGGCAAGCCTCTAAGTCTCTTAATTTTTGAACTTTCGTAAGCTACCGACGCATCAAAACCAATTCCGATCCCATTTATAAAATATCTCTCGTCATATATCTCCAATTTATCATCTATTTGCCTGTGTGTTATTACTTTACCTACGTCAGCTAAAATGTTCTTATTATTTAAAATAATATCGATTGCATCAATCAAATTATTTGGCATTTTAACTGCTCTTGCAAAATCATTTCCTGAACCTAATGGTATTACTCCAAATCTAATTTTGCTATTCACCATTCCATTCATAACTTCGTTCACCGTCCCGTCTCCGCCAATTGCTACAATTACATCGTAATCTTTTTGAGCCTCGTTAGCTAATTGGGTTGCATGCTTCGGTGCGGAAGTTATTGAAAAAGTATGATTTACACCCTTTTCTCTTAATAAACTTCGAATTTGTTTAATTGCCTTGTAAGCACGTCCACGACCCGCAACTGGATTCAGGATAAAATGATATTTCGTTTGTTTGTTACTCATTAATATTTTTTTCTTTAATCGAATAATTTAGACGCCCCATAAAAACTTGATTAACCGGACCTTCAATTGATACGTGAGTTATTAGATTTTCAGTTGTATTAAAGTCAATAATTAAACTGTCTTTACTTCGAGTTAATACTTTTATCGGTGAATTCCAATTATAGCGCATAGCCGCCAAGATAGCAGAAGCTATCGAACCGGTTCCACACGAAAGTGTTTCGTTTTCGACACCCCTTTCGTAAGTTCTTATTTGAACCTCTCCCCTACCAGTCGTTTTAACAAAATTTACATTTGTTCCAGTTGGAAAAAATAATTCGTGGTAACGAATATATTTTCCTAATTTATTAACATTTATCGTTTCAAAATTATTGAAATCTTGTGGCATATCTTCTATAAAAAGAGCCGCGTGTGGAGCACCTGTATTCACATAATCCATTTTAAATTCATAGTTGTCAAATCTAATAAGCAAACCCATTCTAAAATCGGTTGGATTTTTCATCAAGAGACGAATTTTATTCTCTACAATTTCAGCAGAATAGATATAGTTCAAAGCTTCAAATTGCGTGGTTTGTTTTCCAGCTGCTGCCAACATATATTTTGCAATACAGCGTCCACCATTTCCGCACATTCCACCTTCAGAACCATCTGCATTCAGGTAACGCATCTTAAAATCGCTTATATCGCTATTTTCGATTACGAGTAAGCCGTCGCCACCAACCCCACGATGACGGTTGCAAACAATTTTGGCAAAATCGGAATAAGAGAAAAGATAACGCCTGTCCCGATTATCAATAAGAACAAAATCGTTTCCTGCACCTTCAATTTTAGTGAAATCAACTACAATATTTTTATTAAAATTATTCAATTACTCTGAATCGTAACATATCAATGAATGAACATCGTATTTGTCTAACAATTTTCTCCCATTCAAAAACGAAAGTTCGATTAGGAAAGAAATACCTGCAATCCTGCCGCCTAACTTCTCAATTAATTTACAAGCAGCGTTGATTGTGCCGCCAGTAGCTAAAAGGTCGTCGTGCAACAAAATGTTTTCACCGGGAAGGATTGCATCTTTGTGTATCTCAATTGCATCTGTTCCATATTCAAGCTGGTATTCTTCGCGAATAGTTTCTGCCGGAAGTTTTTTCGGTTTTCTGATAGGGACAAACCCGATTCCCAAATTATATGCTAAGGCAGCGCCTAAAATAAATCCGCGTGATTCAACTCCAACTACTTTATCGATTTTGGTATCTTTGAATTTTTCCATAATCTGATTTACAGCCGAGTGATAAGCCGCCGGATTCTTAAGCAAAGTTGTGATATCGCGGAATACAATTCCTTTCTTCGGGAAGTCGTGAATGTTGCGAACATAATTTTTCAATTCGTTCATTTCCAATTTATTCTTTCTTTTTTTAAAAACGATTCAACTCCACGTTTGCAATCTTCTGTCATACGTGTAAAGGCATTCATATTTGCTGCATATTCAAGTGCCTGCTTTGTGTCCATCTGTCCAAATGACGAAAACATTTCTTTACAAAGCCCCATTGCAACATTGCTATTTTGTTCAATTAATTCAGTTGTAAACGATAACGCAGTTTCCAATAATTTATCGGAAGCAACCGCTATGTTAATCAAGCCAAAATTTTTCGCTTCTTCAGCTGAAATAATTTTTCCACTCATTACTAATTCCTTTGCTTTTCCTTCGCCGATTCTTTTAACTAAAAATACCATCACTATCGCAGGAATAAAACCGATTTTAACTTCAGGGTAACCAAACTTAGCATTTTCTTTTGAAGCTATTATAAAATCGCACACTGTGGCTAAACCGCAACCACCGGCTAATGCCGGACCGTTCACCATAGCAATTACAGGTTTACGAAGCTCATATATTGACTGATAAAGACGCATCAAAAGACGAGAGTCTTCTTGATTATCTTCAAGTGAATACTTTGAAATTTTTTGCAAATATTCCAAGTCAGCGCCAGAACAAAACGCATCACCTTCACCAGTTAAAATAATTGCTTTTGTGTTTCCATTTTTACCGTATTGAATAATAGCATCGGTGAGCTCTTTAACCAACGTATCGTTGAGCGCATTCCGTTTTTGAGGACGGTTTAGAGAAATTGTTGTGATTGAATTTTGGTTTGAGATTTTAAGTTGGACAGGATTCATAAAATTTATGAGATTGCTGATTTTCTGAGATTCCGTACTGCATTAGTTATATTTTTACTTTTGAAAACCGAATTTCCCGCAACAAGAACATTAGCACCCGCTTCGACCAGTCGCCTTGCGTTGTCGGGACTTACACCGCCATCTACCTCAATAAGTAATTTCGGATTTACATTATCCCTAATGCGCGAAATAGTTTCAATTTTCTCGATCATAGATGTAATAAATTTTTGACCTCCAAAACCAGGATTCACTGTCATCACTAAAATCATATCAACATACGGAAATATTTCTATCAATGTATTTGTTGAGGTAGCGGGATTCAAAGTAACTCCGGCTTTGATACCCAGCGATTTGATTTGTTGCACAGTGCGGTGAAGATGCGGACAAGTTTCCACATGAACAGTAATGATATCCGAACCGGCTTTTACAAAATCTTCGATATACCTTTCCGGTTTCTCTATCATCAGGTGAGTATCCAATGTAAGCTTTGTGATTGACCGTAAAGCCTTTATGATGATCGGACCGAAAGTTATGTTCGGAACAAAATGCCCGTCCATTACATCGAAGTGAATCCAATCGGCGCCCCCCTTTTCAACGAGACGCATTTGGCGTTCAAGATTTGTGAAGTCAGCCGAAAGTACTGATGGTGCAATGATAATATTTTTCATAATAATTTAATACTCGAATCTTTCAATTTTTTTACTGCCGGTTTTTGTAACAAATAAATTTACCTTTTCTCCCCATGTTATTAATTCACCAGGTCGAGGATATTGTTCGATGATGGTGTTAGGCAGAAGATCGGAGGATGGTTGATATTCTATCTGCCCTAATTTTAAACCTAATTCTCCTAAAATTTTTTCTGCTTCGTTATACGATTTCCCTACAAGGTTTGGCACTTCGACTTTATCAATTATTTTTCCTTGGCTTATAATTATTGAAACGAAACTATTCTTCTTTACTTTACTCCCTATTTGAATAGATTGATCGACAACCGTGTTTTCGGGAAACTCGTCGGATGGTAAATATTCGATTTCTCCTAATTTCAATCCGCTGCGGTCGAGTGTGAATTTTGCATCTCTTAGCGATTTACCTTTCAGGTTTGGGACAACTACTTCTTGTTCACCACCACTTAATGTTAAATAAACGCGTCTTCCCTTTTTTACAATCCCATTTTCAGCGGGATTCTGAAAAACCACAACTCCGATTGGATATCTAACGTCAGGTCGAAAACCGCCGTCCTGTGGTTCTAATCCTAATGAATCCAACAACTTTATTGCTGCTTCTTTTTGTAAACCTACTAATTTGGGAATAGCCACCACGCCCCCTTTATTTACATACCAAGGTAATAGAATGTTGTTGCACAAAAAAAATAGAAGCAATAATATCAATAAAGCGAGCAATAGTTTTTTAGCAACTGGCGATTTGATAATATGATTTAATTTCTTTTTCATAACTTTGTGCCAAAATATATCAAATACTTGTTTTAAATTCAAATATCTTGATATTAGTTTAATTTTTATATATATTTTGTAAAATTTTTAACAACCTAAAGTTTAGCATGGATTATAAAAATCTTATCAAAGCGGCAAACTCAGCAAAGAAAAATTCGCATTCACCGTATTCAAAATTTCGAGTCGGTGCCGCAGTTTTAACCAAAAGCGGAAAAATTTACTCCGGATGCAACATCGAAATCAGTTCTTACTCGCTAACTATATGTGCTGAAAGAACAGCTCTCTTCAAAGCCATTTCAGAAGGGGAGAAAAAATTTATAGCACTCGCTCTCTCTACAGATGAAGAAGGCTTCACCTCACCGTGCGGAGCATGCCGACAAGTTATTAGCGACCTTGCAGGCGATATCGACATAATACTAACCAACGGAAAAGGTAAAGAAAAACTACTTCGCACTTCTGACCTTCTTCCCCATCCTTTCACACCAAATAATTTAATATAAAATATGGAAGTTACACTTCATAATACACCAAAAGAAATCGGTTGGATCGAAGTAATCTGTGGTTGTATGTTCAGTGGTAAAACCGAAGAACTTATCCGCCGACTTCGCCGCGCCCAAATAGCAAAACAAAAGGTTGTAATTTTCAAACCGGGAATTGATACCCGGTATAGTTCCGACCATATCGTTTCGCACAATACACAATCTTTATCTTCAACTGTCGTGAATAACCCAAAAGATATTTTGGAGTTAGCAAAAGAATCTCAAGTTGTGGGTATTGATGAAGCTCAATTTTTTCCTTTAGAAATTATAGAGATATGTGAGACATTAGCAAATCAGGGTAAGCGAGTCCTAATTGCTGGTTTAGATCAAGATTATCGTGGGAAGCCGTTCGGACCAATTCCACAATTACTTGCAACTGCAGAATACATCACAAAAACATTGGCGATTTGCGTAATCTGCGGAAACCCTGCCGACAGAACACAAAGAATGACTAATCAGCAGGAACTTGTAGTCATTGGCGCAAAAGACGTTTACGAAGCAAGATGCCGCCGGTGTCATCAAGTTTCGCATGAATAATAATTTTAGGAGATTATAATGGGATTCGAATCTATCATTCGTGGAATTATAGGTGTTTTAGTAATAGTCGGAATTGCTTTTTTATTTTCGAATAATAAGAAAAGAGTAAATTGGCGATTAGTTGGGATGGGGTTGCTCATTCAATTAGTGTTTGCAATTTTCATAATTAAAAGCCAAACCTTAGCCAATTTTTTTGCTCCTTTGGGTTACCCAAAACTTATTATTGAGGGGCTCGGAAATATTGTCGTTAGCTTACTCGGCTTTACAACCGAAGGGGCTAAATTTGTATTTGGAAATTTAGCTGTCAATAATGGTGATGGCAGCATGGGCTTTTTCTTTGCTTTTCAAGTCCTCCCTACTATTATTTTTGTTTCATCCTTGACTGCAATCTTATATTATTTGGGAATTTTACAGCGGATAGTTCAAGGGATGGCTTGGCTGATGATTCGGCTGATGGGAACAAGTGGAGCTGAATCGCTTTCAAATTCTGCAAACATTTTTGTCGGTCAAACTGAAGCTCCTTTGCTAATCCGTCCTTATGTCGGAAATATGACACAATCCGAATTACTTACCATTATGGTGGGTGGTATGGCGACTATAGCAGGGGGTGTTATGGCGGCATACATTCAAATGTTGGGACAATCGTTCGCTGATGCTCAAAACTTAGATTTAGCCACAGCCCAAGTGAATTTTGCAATACAATTGCTTGCGGCAAGCGTTATGGCTGCTCCGGCAGGTTTAGCAATTTCAAAAATTCTTTTTCCAGAGGTTGAAGAGCCAGTGACGCGCGGAACTGTAAAGGTAAAAGTTGAAAAACAAGCTAATAACGTGATCGAAGCCGCCGCTGGGGGGGCATCTGATGGGCTTCAACTCGCACTCAATGTAGGAGCAATGTTAATTGCTTTTATTGCATTAATCGCACTTTTAAATTATGTTTTAGCTGCTGCCGGGACAATTGGAGGCATAAACGAATTCTTTATACAGAAATATAACCAACCACTCAGTTTACAGCTTTTATTTGGTTTAATACTTCAATATTTAGCATTCGCTATCGGAGTTCCATGGGCCGATGCTATGCACTTCGGAAGTTTAATAGGAACTAAAGTAGTGTTGAACGAATTTGTAGCATACTGGGATTTAGCAAGAATGATAAAAGAAGGTGTGTTAAGTCAAAAAGCAATATATATGGCAACTTTCGCTCTATGTGGATTTGCAAATTTTTCATCAATCGCAATTCAAATCGGTGGCATAAGCCCGATGGCGCCACATCGAAGAAAAGATTTAGCTTCACTTGGTCTTCGAGCCGTTCTCGGTGGTTCATTAGCAACTTTATTAACTGCAACAATTGCTGGACTTTTATTAGGATAATATGAACGAAAAACATCTGAAAGAAACAATCTCATTCATCAAATCGAAAACAAAAAGCAATCCGAAAACAGGAATTGTTTTAGGTTCCGGTTTAGGCGATTATGCTGAAAACTTGGAGATTGATGCTGTCATGGAAACCTCATCAATTCCTCACTATCCGGTTTCAACTGTTGAGGGACATAAGGGAAAATTAATCTTTGGTCGTTTGAAGAATAAACAAATATTAGCTTTTCAAGGGCGCGTTCATTACTACGAAACAGGAAACTTGAACACTATCCTCTACCCTATTCGAGTCGCTCATAAGTTAGGTGTAAAAACCATCATACTGACAAATGCGGCTGGCGGTGTAAATCGGCATTTCCATCCGGGTGATTTGATGTTGATGAAAGACCATATCAATTTGACTTTCGAAAATCCAGTCGTGCTAATTGGAAAATCAATGCAAACAAAAGGTTATGTTTACGATCCGAAATTAATTTCTTTGATTATAAAAATTGCTGACGATATGAAAGTTCCTTTACGTGAAGGTATTTATGTCGGTGTAAAAGGACCTTCATACGAAACAGCATCGGAAGTGGAGATGGTTCGAAGAATTGGCGGCGATGCCGTAGGTATGTCAACCGTAAACGAATCTTCATTTGCGAGTGCACTCGGGATGCGGGTCGCAGGAATTTCGTGCATTACAAACTACGCAACCGGTGTAACTAATTCAAAACTCTCGCACGCCGAAGTAACTGAAGTAGCTAATAAAGTAAAACATAGATTTTCAAGTTTAATCTCTTCAATTCTACTCGCAATCGAAAAATAAACTAAAGGGAGTTAACCTATGAGTTGGTTTAATTATAAAGACATTCCGGATGTAGGTGGTTTCACAAATCTTTTTAACGATTACGTTTCTGATTTTAAGAAGGTTCAACAATTTTACGAGTGGGACTTTCGGCAGATAAGCAATTTCAAACTTCGCTGCGATAAAATACGGAACGATTACAAACATCGGAATTCTATTTGCGATATATTACTTCGGCAAAATAAAGATTTTGGTTGTTTTGAACAGACATTTTATAATTTAGAAAACTTACGTGCAGAAAGTACTTTTGCGGTTGTAAGCGGACAGCAGGTTGGGATACTCGGCGGTCCTTTATATACGATTTATAAAATCATCACACTCATCAAACTCACAGAACAGTTAAATCAGAATTTTCCCAGTATTCAATTTGTCCCGATATTTTGGCTGGAAGGCGAAGACCACGATTTCGATGAAGTGAACAAAATTAAAATAGTAACAAGCGATAATCAGATTAAAACAATCGACTACCAATTAAAAACAAAAATAGGACAGCACGGTCCTGTAGGTAGTTACACTCTCGAAAATATACTCGATTTATTGATCCATCTCCAATCAGCTCTACCGAACACAGAATTCAAAAGTAAGTTGCTTGAAATAGCTGAAGCTTGTTATTACGACGGGGCGACTTTTGAAAAATCATTTGTAAAATTGATTAACGAACTATTTCCAAAAGCCGGTATAATATTCATTTCATCAAACGATTGCGGCGTTAAGAAATTATTGTCCGAAATATTTAAAATAGAAATCGAAAGCCATCCCAAAACCTGCCAACTTGTTATTCAGAGAAGTGCTGAATTAGAACATAAATATCACGCACAAATTAAACCGAGAGCATTAAATTTGTTTTTATTCCATAAAGGTGGAAGATATTTGATTGAACCGAGAGAAAACGATTTCAGCTTAAAAGGAACACGAAAGTTTATAACAAAGGAAGAAATTCAGCAGATCATAACTGAAACTCCTGAACTTTTCAGCCCGAACGTTGTGCTTCGGCCCATTTGCCAGGATACAATTTTGCCAACAGCGGCTTATGTCGGTGGTCCCTCGGAAATCGCGTATTTCGCTCAATTAAAGCCCATTTACGAACAGTTTCAAGTCGGAATGCCAATTTTATATCCCCGTGCATCTGCTACGATTGTGGAAGAAAAAGTTACCAGGATACTCGAAAAATACGAATTGGGTCTTCTTAGTGTTTTGAATGATATTGAAAAAGTGAAAAAGCAGGTTATCAATTTAGTATCCGAGATTAAAATTGATGATTTATTTACAGATTCGAAGAGCCGTGTTAATGATGTTTTAAGTGAAATGAAATTTGGTTTGGGATATATCGACCAAACGTTGCTTGGTGCTTTGGAAACTACACGCGAAAAAATTGAATCGCATTTAAATAATTTAAAAGAAAAAACTGATTCCGCACAAAAGCAGAAGCACGAAACAGCTCTCCGACAAGTCGAAAAAGCTATTAACAACCTGATGCCGGATGGAAATTTGCAAGAACGGGAATTAAATATTTTTACTTACATGAATAAATACGGTTTAGAATTTCACAAATATCTCACTAATGAAATTCAGATAGATAAATTTGAACATCAGATAGTGGAACTATCAAAATGAAAAAGGTCAGAACCATTCGAAAAGTTTTTATAAGCAAACCGACAATTGAGGGAGCGGGTGTTCATTTGAAACGCGCGTTCGGTTTTCATGAAGGAAATATGTTCGACCCGTTCCTGCTTCTCGATGATTTCCGTTCAAACGACCAGAGGTATTATATCAAGGGCAGTTCCAAAAATTCAAATATAAGTTTAGTGTTATAGATTTTATCGTCGT
>JASEGV010000067.1 GCA_030017895.1 Bacteroidota bacterium
TTTCTTAAATATACAAAAAAAAGTATTCAATAAGTCAATTTTTGGAACCGCCCTTCTAATATATTAGCAGTTAAAGACTTAGACATTGTTGATAAACACAACAAGGTTTGTCGAATAAATCAACAAAAAAACCGAAGCAACTTTCGTTACCTCGGCTTGATAGAACTAATTTTATGAATAAGAGATTACTTCTTTGGAAGTGAGTGAGCAATTTTTGCCCATGCTTCTTTGAATTTAAATTCTTTGTAAGTTGGACTCTTTTCGTTATGGCAAGTAACGCAATAAGCTTCGATTGCTTTTTCGTCTTTGTATTCTGTCAGACCCGCTTCGATGGCTTTTTTAGCATCTTTCATTATAGCCATTGTTTTATAAGCTGAGCCGGCACCGTGGCACGATTCGCAACTAACACCCTCGGCTTTGTTATATCCTTTATCCAATAATTTTGCATCAGCTTTTGTGGCTGTAACATGGCATTCGAGACATTCTGGACTTTCATTAGCTGCTTTTTTGAGTCCCTTGTCTTTTGCTATTTTTTGTGATGCTTCTGATTCTAAGGTTTTATATGCTTGGGCGTGGCTACTTTTTTCCCAAATCTCCATCATCAAACCCTTTTTTTCGCCTTTATGGCAGGGGGCGCAGGTCTTTGCACCTACAAACTTGTTTTGTGCTAAAACAAAACCACTGACTAAGAACGAAAGAACAATAATTGCGCTGATTACTCTCTTCATAATTTTGATCCTTTTATTTTTATTAGTTTACGTTAAATTGGATTAAATTCACGAATAATATAAAACTATTTTCGCTGAATGTCAACCTGCCTACTCAATTTATCCAATAATCCATCAATCATATTTATTTTCTCCTGTATTACAACATCGGCTCAACAATTTTTCCCATAAATAACAAACTATTAGAATGATTATCCCGGATTACAAAGAAAAACGGACGGTCAACGCGCATAACAAAGCTTTCTCGAATGCTTGTAACTCCGATTTCCACAGATGTTACTGCGGCTGCCTCTGTACCTTCTTCGTTCACATCGACAAAAGTTTTGTGCAAAACATTTGTGATATGTAAATCTCCAACTTTACTGATATTAGTAAAATTGGCACGCCTATAATCAAACGCTATCTCCATTCCCATAGCCCGAAGGACATCGTTCAAAGATTTTTTAAATTCAATTTTATATTTTGGCAAGAAAAGGTCGCCTTCTTTTATTCTAAGATTTTGTATCCAACTATGCCATTTAATCTCAGTTATCTCATTCACAAACTGATCGATATTTTTATTTTCTTTGGGTAAGGCGATAGTCATACTGAATTTATTATCACCGTAAGGCAAATCAATCATCTGTAATTGTTCGTCTTCATAATATTTGAAATCGCCCGATATGTTCATCATCTTACAAGTTTTCTGTGAACCATCAGGCAGTGTGAATTTATTATCTTTAGTTTGATTAGGATCGAATTTATAAGTCCAATTACCTTTAAAATAGATTGCATTAATCAGATACATTACTACTAAATCAGGAATGGGGTCAGGGACTATCGATTTAATTTTACCATTTGTATTCTGATCGACCCATGTGTTGATTATCTGTGCCGCATTCGTTTCACGAAAATCCAAACCAGAAACTAGAGCATTAAAATATTTTTTATTAACATCTATGAAATCTTTTTCAACAGGAAGGTCGTTACGATGCCATATCGAATTAGCGATTTTGAAAATAACATTTGGATCAAGATCGATGAGTAACCCCATCAAGCTTTGATAATTCTGGTTTATTTCATCCGGAGATAGGGTCGAAAAATTGAGTGTGTTTTTTATCGAATCAAAAGTGTTTCCCGACGCACCGTTTAATGTCATTCCAAGTGCATACGAAATACTCAATGGCGAGATAAAAACATTTTTGTTAAGTTCAGTTTTGTTTACTTGATTTAGGATTTTAAAACTAAAGCTGTTCACCGAATTAACAAGTGCAGTTTCCTTCTCGTTCAGTTGGCGTGGTGGTTCATTGCCTTTGTTTTGTGTTAGGGCGTGAGAACAACTAATAATCAGCAAAAACATCAACAATAAATTTAATTTGCCATATATTTTATTCATAGTGCAATCTCCTTTCCGTGAAGCGGATTGTTATATTTTCTTTATGAAAATTAAACAACTTGTGTATGAAAATCAATATTTATTTTCATAACGTAAAAGTTTGGCAACTGAAATATTGTATTCTTTTTCTGTTTGAAGATAGTCGTCGATTATTTTGTAGGAATACGATTTCTCTAGTAAATATTCAACAAATGATATCTGCCCGACCTCAAGCAACTGGTTTATTACTTCTCGATTGTTTGAAGTTTTTAAAATGTTTTCAGTATCATCCAACACCTGCTTCAAGACAAGAGCCCTGTTGTATAATTTCCCGAGTTCAGTTTCTGATTTAATTTTATACGCTTCCAAACTGCTTGCGCTGTATATTGTATTTAGTTTTTGATGTTGAATAGTATTTGTCCCTTCCCACAACGGAATTGTAATTCCTAAATGAAATCCTTGTAAACTCTGATGCAATACTTTTTCTGAACGATAACCGAACTCGAACTTCGGTAACCAATTCGCCTTTACTTCTTTGAGTTGCAGTTTATTTATTAAAACATCACTTTCAAAGAATCTTAATAAAGGATTGCTTTGTTTGAATGTTTTTGAAACTGTATCATAAGTAGGTAATTCTTTGGGAGACGGATATGATGTTTCGGTAAAATCAAAGTCCTCTCCACCGGTTAATTCTTTTAATTCCTGTAGAATATTATTTCTTTCTGTTTCATTAAACCGAAGCTCGTTTTGAGCAAACAATAAATTCAATTTTGCCTTATTCAGGTCAACAACGCTCACATCGCCGCTGTTAAATTTTTGTTGGTATAATTGAAAATATTTTTCAGCATTATGTAATCGTTGAGTTAACTCGATTGCACGTTTGTTCAGATAGATATGCTCATAACAAACAAGTTTAGCTTGGAGCAGAATATCGTTCGTGAAATATTTTTGTTCGTACCCGGTTTTTGCACTTTGTTGATTTGCTATTTGTTTTTTGTAATAATAAACCATAGGAAAATCGAACGATTGTGTAATGTTAAATTCAATCTGATTACCTATGTCTTTCGGGCTCCCCCACAGATAGTTGTATTCAACTTCAGGATTTTTCGGATATAATCCCGTGCGATACGAAAGTTTTTTTGCATCACTAAAATGTTGATTTGCAATAATTGCTTTATTATTTTTTGAAACCGATTTTAATAAACTATCGGTTTGGTTTTGTGCAAACAAAACAAAAGTTACACAAAGATTGATCGTTAAAAAAAATAGCAGTTTCATAATAATTTCTTTCGATTAATGAGAAAATAAATTACCGGCACAACGTAAATATTCATTAACGTTGAACTCAACAACCCGCCCAAAATAACAACAGCCATCGGACTTTGAATTTCGTTTCCGGGTTTATCGCCTGCAATAACTAACGGAACCAACGCAAGCGCTGCAGTTAAGGCGGTCATTAATATCGGGTTTAATCGTTCAAGCGAACCTTCCATAACAATCTCATATAAATTCTTGCCGGCTTGTTTCAAGTGTTCATATCGCGAGACTAATAAAATTCCGTTTCGAGTCGCAATGCCAAACAGGGTAATAAATCCGATTATGGCGGGAATGTTTAAAATTCCTGAAGTAAAAAAGACAGTCAACACACCGCCAATCAAAGCTAATGGTAAATTTAGTAAAATAACTCCGGCAACAACTGAATTTTTAAATTCGTGATACAGAAGAAAAAAGATAATGAAAATTGCAAGGATTGAAGTAATTAGTAAAATAGTTGTAGCACGCTGTTCGCTTTCGAACTGACCACCGTATTCGATACGATAATTTTCCGGCATCGTAATATTATTGCTGATAGTATTTTGAACATCTTCTACCACACTTCTTAAATCGCGACCAGATACGTTCGCAGATACTACTACTTTTCGCTGAACATTTTCTTTGTTGATCGTATTCGGTCCGACTGATGAAACAACATCAGCAACAAAAGATAGCGGTATTTTACCATTCGGTGAATCGATGAGTGAATTTTTGACCGCAGTTATGTTGTTTCGATGCTCGTCGTTGTATCGCAATACTAAGTCGTAGCTTTGAGAACCTTCATACACATCGGCAACTTTTTCGCCCGCAAATGCGACATCAATAAATTCTGTAAATTCCGAAATCGTGATACCATAAAATGCCAACATATCGCGCTTGGCTTTTATCTGCAACTGTGGAATTTTTACCTGCGGCTCTACATTTAAGTCCACCAATCCTTCTATATTCTCGATACTTTTTTTAATCTGGTTTGCGATATTAAACATCTTATCTAAATCAGCGCCGAATATTTTGATGGCGAGGTTGGCGCGGGTTCCCGAAAGCATGTGGTCAATCCTGTGCCCGAGTGGTTGTCCGATGGTTGTGTTAATCCCACGGATTGCTGCAAGTTTTGTTCGCATTTCTTCAAGCAGCTCATTTTTTGAACGATCTTTGAGAACGAACGGAACATCAATTTCCGATGAATAAGTGCCCTGTGCATGTTCATCCATTTCGGCGCGTCCGGTTCTGCGTGCCACATCTTGTACTTCCGGTATCGAAAGCAAAGCTCTATCAACTTGTGATACTATTTCATTTGAAACATCAAGCGAAATTCCGGGTTTGCTCACTGCGCTAATTAAAAACGAACCCTCGTTAAACTCCGGCAGGAAACTTCGCCCGAGTGTAAAAAATATTACCAACGAAACAGCTAACATAACTGCCGCGCTGTTTAGTAATACTTTTTTCCGCTGCATTATTTTGGTTAAACTTTTCTTATATGCAGCATTTAATCTTCCTGATAGCCAACTCTGGTTTTGCTGACGTAAAAGATGTTTCTCGTCGGTTAACAAATAACTGCACAAAACCGGAGTAAGTGTAATAGCAACAATAAGGGATGCAAAAAGAGAAACTATAAACGAAATACCTAATGGCTGAAGCAGTTTGCCTTCCATTCCACTTAAAAAGAAAAGAGGTATGAATGCCACGATTATAATAAAAGTCGCATTCATGATTGAAGCTCTGATTTCTATCGATGCTTTATATATTAGTGTTAATGTGTTTTCTTTTTCGTTGTCGGGCTTTCGGGCATTCTCTTTTAAATATTTTAGAACGTTGTAAACATCTATAATGGCGTCGTCAACCAATGCACCGATTGCGATAGCCATTCCGCCAAGCGACATTGTGTTTATGTTTAAACCTAAAAATTTTAGTGTGATGATAGCAACCAACAGCGAAAGTGGCATTGCAATTAACGTTATTGCGGTTGTGCGAAAGTTCATCAGAAATAAAAACAAAATAATGGAAACAAAAATACCCCCTTCAAGCAATACTTTTTGAACATTCCTCACCGAAGTGTTTATGAAATCGGCTTGCTTGTAAATTTCTGTATTTATTTTTACTGAAACGGGTAATGTTTTTTGAATATCAGCTATTGTATCATCAAGTTTTTTAGTAACCTCAACCGTGTTGATATTTGGTTGTTTCAGAATTGTTATGATAACAGCCGGTTTCCCGTTTAAGAATCCTGCACCAATTTTCGGAGCCGAGCCGATTTTAACTTCAGCAATTTCTGAAATCCTGATGGGCTTATTGTTTTTAAGTTTTACAACCGAATTTGCAATTTCATCAACATCCGTTGTCCTTCCTATGCCGGTTATTATATATTCGTTCCCATATTCGTTTAAAAATCCACCGGCTGAATTTTGGTTTGTCCCTTTGGAAGCGTTCAACAATTCAGTCAACGATACATTGAAATATTTCATCTTAACCGGATTTGCGAGTATCTGATATTGTTTGTAATCGCCGCCGGTCACGTTCACATTTGCTACACCCGCAATCGAAAGCAAGCGCGGCTTTATTTGCCAATCGCTGATCACACGTAAATCCATCGGGCTAACGCTATCGGAACTTACAGCGACTGTCATAATCTCGCCCATAATCGACGACTGAGGTGCAAGCATCGGTGTGCTGACTCCTTCGGGAAGTTTTCCTGTAACTGATGCGATTTTTTCGTTTACAATCTGCCGTGCTAAAAATACATCCATCCCCCATTCGAACTCAACCCACACTACCGAAAATCCGGCGGACGATGACGATCTGACACGCCGAACATTAGTAGCACCGTTCACGGCAGTCTCGATTTGAAATGTTACCAAGCGTTCTACTTCTTCAGGCGCCATTCCATGACATTCGGTTAGCACCACAACAGTAGGCGAGGTTAAGTCGGGCAGAACATCTATTTCCATTTTTACGGCAATGTACGACCCGGATATCAGTACTAATACTGCTAATACAACAATCAACAAGCGATTGTTTAATGCGAATTTAATTATCGTGTTCATAGTTATCCGTTTCTTAGTGTGTATGACCGTGTAATGGCAAACTTCCGGCAAGTGAAGCTAAGCGGATTTGATGAGCGCCCTTCGTTACCACCCGTTCGCCTTTTGCAAGTCCATCTTCTATCTGATAAAATATTCCGTCAGTCCCACCGATTTTTACCTCTCGCTTGGTAAAACTTTCCCCCGAAATCTGGAGATATAGAAAAAATATTCCTTGTTCTTCTAATAGTGCTGATTTGGGAACCATCAGCGCTTTCTGCTGTTGATTTATTTTTAGAAATACTTCGACAAACGTGCCTTCGAGAATTTCACCGTTGTTCTCAAATTCAAAATAAACGTGTGTGAAAAAATCGTTTTCATCGACTTTATGACTTGTTGATATTAGTTTTCCCTTCATATCGTCTAAAGTATAAACTTTTTCGCTGTAGGGTGTTTTAAAATTGCACGAGAATACTTTCTTTAATTTCGGATACATATTTGCGAGCATTTCAGCTTTCAGCGCCATTTTACGGCTACTGCCAACTATTGCGATGATTTGCCCTGCTTCAACATACTTCCCCTCCTGAACGAAGACCTCTTTAACGAATCCGCTTTGTGGCATCGTAATTTTGATGCCATCATCGGAATAATTGTTTGCAAAAGAATAATAACTTACTGAATCGTTGAGGTAATCCGTTTTTATTTCAATAAATTCTTTTTCAGATATTGCTTTGGTAACGATTAATATTTCAGCCCGTTGGTAAGCGGCTCTACTTTTTGCAAATTGATTTTTAAGTTCGTTGAAACGAGATGTAACACTGCCTTCAGCCAAACCTTCACCCGAAATATTGCAAAGTGTAGTCCCTGCTAAAATATTTTTCCCTTGGATAAGATTATTTCCATTTAGAGTTATTATTCCATTCGATTTAGCAGTTATTATTGCCTCGCTTCCTGCGGCTGGGAGTATTTTGCCTGAAGTCTTTATAACTTCAAAAAAAGAGACTTCCTCTACAATCTTTGTTTCAAAATCAATATTCCACGCCTGTTCTTTAAGAAACGTAATTTCACCTTGTGGTTGGTCGGAAGGATGTTGATTTTTTGCGGTGGTCTCATCTGCGAAAACCATGATACTATCGATGGTAAAGACATCGGTAACGTTTTTAGTTTCGATAGTAAAAATTAACTGGTGCAAACCGCTGTGTTTGGGTGTTAATGCGATGTTGAAGATTCCGGGTCTCGCGGGCGTATTAGCAGTTTGGCTAATTGTTAGATCGCTGTTGATTAATTCGAGTTTTAATTTGCCTTCAATTATCGGTTTGTAATTTTGCAGATTGTTAAAATGCGACAAAAAATTACTTTCGTTCCCGACAACCAATGGGGTGAACTCCACAAACAGTTCGCTGTGAATACCGAACATCGTAAACGAAACAGTTTCGATACTTATTTCATCATTCTGTTTATAATCTTGTTTACAACCAACCAAAAAAATAAAAATAATGATAATGCCAACGTAAAATTTAGTTTTCATAAAAATATTTATCCTAATTATTTAAAAAAATGAATAGCACATTTAAACTGCAATGAGTTTAAAGCTTCTTAGAAGAATGTATTTGTTAAAACGAAATCAGGATAACTCAGGCGGGGCTCGTAAATGCAGCGACGATGCGAAGAATTTAGAGATGTAACTATTATCGTGAGGTTTTAGATAATAGTTTAAAAATTGTAAACTAAAATTAGAACAATAAAAAGATTGAGGAATAAAATATTGGTTCGAGGTTACTTTTAAATATGGTTGATGTGTATGAAGTTGGTTTGATTTATGATCTCCATTACAAGAATGAAAAGCTGCACCTACTTCACACTTATTTTGATTATTCTGAAGAGTGTCATTGTCGTGTTGATGATAATGTGGGACGAAAACATGGATAATCGTCCAAAAATAGGCGGCAAGTAGCCATAAGTGAATATTTTTCTTTTGAAAAATCATCAACCTGTAAAACTTATGTGTAAAATAATAATCAACATAAATATGAAACCTCTATCAAGAGGGTTGTTTAATATAAGCAACCCTCTGCAGGATTCAAAACAGGTTTTTATTCAACCCTCGTTTCTTCAACAGCGGTTCAATCTTAGGTTCGGCACCGCGGAATTTTTTGTAAAGCGTCATCGGGTCATCAGTACCACCGGTTTCAAGAACGTATTTTCTGAAAGCTTGTGCAGTTTTACTGTCAAACAAACTTGTTTCTTTGAATGCCTCGAACGCATCCGAATCCAACACACCCGACCAGATATAACTGTAATATCCAGCCGAGTATCCGCCCGAAAATATATGCTGAAAGTTCGTGCTGCGATATCTTGCTATAATCTCAGGCATCAACCCGATTTTATTCAGGGAATTGTTCTCGAAAGTCGTTACGTCAACATCGTGAGCTTCAGTGAGAGTGTGATAATCCATATCCAAAAACGAAGCAGCAAGATATTCTACTGTTTCAAAACCTTGATTGAACAAACTTGCATTTTTAATTTTCTCGATTAAGTCCTGCGGAATCGGTTCACCGGTTTTATAATGCCTTGCATACATATTAAGGACTTCAGGTTCTGCTGCCCAGTTTTCCATAATTTGAGACGGAAGCTCCACAAAATCTCGCGGTACTGAAGTTCCCGAAAGTTTATTGTAAGTTGAATTCGAGAGAAGCCCGTGCAATGCGTGTCCGAGTTCGTGGAACAAAGTATTCAACTCATCGAAACTCAACAACGATGGCTCATCCGCTGTTGGTTTCGAAAAATTTCCAACATTAGTGATAACTGGTGTAACTTCTACTCCGCCTTCACGCGATTGTTTCCTGTACGCACCCATCCAAGCACCGCCCCGTTTGCTTGCACGCGGGTAGTAATCGGTATAAAGTATTCCGATATGTTTTCCGTTTGCCTCTTTCACTTCAAATACTTTTACATCTTCGTGATACTTTGGAATGTCAGTTCGTTCGAGAAATTGTATTCCGAAAAGTTTACTTGCTACAGCAAAAGCACCATTACGGACATTTTCCAATTTGAAGTAAGGTCGTAATAATTCGTCATCGAGTGCATATTTTTCTTTCTTCACTTTTTCGGCATAGTACCACCAGTCCCAAGCTTCTAATTTAAAATTACCGCCTTCTTTATCAATCATTGCTTGAAGTTCCGCCGCTTCGTGTTTTGCATTCCGTAGCGCAGGTTCCCAAAGTTGGTTTAATAACTTGTAAACATTTTCGAGATTTGCTGCCATACTTTTTTCAAGAACAAAATCAGCGTGAGTTTTATAACCGAGTAAATTAGCTTTTTCGATTCGCAACTTTACGATTTTCGAGATTATTTCTTTATTATCTAACGAGTCGTTATTATCACCGCGATTTACGTATGCTTTAAAAATTATTTCTCTGAGTTCCCGCTTGGGTGAATACTGTAAAAATGGTATGAAGCTCGGTTTCTGAAGGGTAAATACCCACTTGCCTTCCTTCTTTCTTTCTTTTGCAGTCTCGGCAGCGCCTGTTTTAACGGCATCGGGTAAACCTGTTAAATCTTCCTCTTTATCAATAACTAATTCGAATACGTTATTCTCTTTCAACAAATTTTCGCCGAACTTTAATGTAAGTAGGGAGAGTTCCCCGTTTATTTTTCGAATTTTTTCTTTTTGCTCATCATTTAAGTTAGCGCCCCCACGCACAAAATCTTTGTAATATTCCTCTAACAGTTTATTTTGTTCAGTTGATAATTTAAACTTCTTCTTGTTTTCGTAAACTGATTTTACCCTTTGAAATAATTTGGGATTCATATTGATATCATCGAAATGCTTTGATAACAACGGAGCTACTTCCTTAGCAATCTTCTGGATTTCATCATTTGTGTTTGCAGAATTTTGAAGATAAAACATATTACTAACTTTGGTAAGTAACGTGCCGCTCGCAGCTAATTTTTCAATTGTGTTTTTAAAATTAGGTGCTTCGTTATTATTTACTATTGCTTCGATTTCGCTTTGCTGCTGTTTCATCCCCTCTTTGAATGCCGGCAGATAGTGTGATTCTTTTATCTTATCGAACGGCGGAGTTTGAAATGGTGTGTTATATACACTGTAAAACGGATTCTCCTCTTGCGAAAAACAAAATGCAACTGCGCTGAAGATTAATAATACTAAAAGTGTTTTCATTTGTTAAAGTTCCTTTTAAAGATTTATAGTTCATAAAAGTATTTTATTTACTGAAGTTACGCAGAATTGACTTTTTGTCATGTTGAGCGAAGCGAAACATCTAAAAATAGCCTGAATTTGAGGTTTCAGATTCTTCTCCCGCTCTACGAGCGGGATCAGAATGACTCTTTTGCGTAACTTTAGTTATTTATTTAAATATATGCAAAATATTTTATTATCAAAAACATCAGTGATTTTCTCTATCAAGTTAAATTTCTTCAATAAGAATCCATTACTCCATCATTCCATTTCTCCATTTTTCCGTTTCCCCGTTTCCCCGTTTCCCCAATTCGCCGTTTCTCAGTTTTTCCACTGGATTTAGTCTTTCGGAAATTCCAATAGTAATCCGGTTACCTCCTAATAAAGTGCGGCATTTCGAATGGAATTTCAAGCGATAATTCTACAAAACCTTTATAATTTCCGTTTTCATACCATGGTGCTTGAAAAATTAATTTCTTCTTTCCGTTCTTTTCGATAGTATATATATTCTCTGTTTGTTGTTCGATCATCTGTTTTAGCTTCGTTCGAGACGGTTCAGGGTGGCAGTCGAATAAATTTTTGCCAATTAATTCTGAGCCCCCATCTTCTTTAAATGTATCGATAGCTTTATCGTTCATTTCTATAATTACTCCGTTGCTGTCGCAAACGGTTATTGCCGAGTTTATTTCTTTCATCCAATTATTTATTTTCATATTATTTCTTCTTTTTTAGAATGTTATCATCTTGCAAACCAGACTCCGATTATCGTTACAGCAGCACCTGCAAATTGAATCGGTAAAACATATTCATTTAATGTAAAGTACGAAATTATAAACGCCAGTACAGGTACCAGATTATTGTAATTGGCTGTACGACTTGGACCTATTTTTTTAATACCTCGGGACCATAAATAATTTGCAGTAGCAATAGCAAAAATTCCAGACGCAACAGCAGCAAAATAATATAATAATTTTACAGAACCCCAATCCATTGTAACCGCCGAAGGTAACGAAATCAGGGAAAGACCGATTGAACCAACAAGGGTCATTATCAGAGCAAGTTGCAAAGTTGAATATTTTGCTAACATCGGTTTCTGTAAATTAGTATGAAGTGCCCAAAGCATCGCTGCTGCCAAACAAATCAAATCGCCCAACATAGCGTAACTTCCGATTTCTAACTTCTTTCCGCTGCCCAAAATAATTAAAAATATTCCCGTCAACGAAAGTGCCATTCCAATAATTGTTTTTTTTTCGATTCTATTTTTTTGGATACGTGCTTGAAATAAGAGAGTCCATAGCGGTGCAGTAGAAAGTATAACAGCCGCATTTCCCGCAGTTGTAATTTTCACTCCCGAAATAAAAGCTACCTGATAAAGGACATTTGCAATCAAACCGATGCCAATTAATTTTAACCAATCTTTTGGTTCTACTTTCGTCCATTTATTTTTTGTTAAAAATAAGCCACCCAACAATGCGGCAGCAGTTACAAATCGTATAGCATTGAAGACAAAAGCATCTAAACCCAAAATTCCAAACTTAATTATCGGGTAGTTAGCGGCTCAAATGAAAGCGACAAACATTAATGATATTTCAGTTTTTCGTTCAGTAGTAATTTTAATCATTCTGTCTTACACCGTGTCCGGATTTCGTTTTGATTATTCGTGATGATTCGTTTGCTTTTTGAAATCGCTTGCCCAAACCTACAATCCGTTTCCCCTCGATCTCATCACTGAGTTTTTGAATTTGCTCAAATGTCGAAATTCCTTTTGTTGCTGTTAGCTGCAGATGGCAAAGACATCAAAAGGGCTGAAACCCTTCCCACATTGTTGGAACGATGATGCTCTTGGTCTGCACAAACTTTCGCCACGAAGAGTCAAATGTAGCAAGATCTCCACCCAGTACATTCTGAACGTTGTCGCCAAGATTTGGACACAATTGAAATGCTCTGCAGAATTTCTGGAAGGTACTCTTGTCAACTGTATGATAGAGAAAATTGAGAAAGCTGGCAGTATAGGCATAACTTTCGTTCACAGGTCTCTTCCAAAAATCTGCATATACCTCTGCCAAGGGAGGTACTTTTCCTTGACTCATGCGAGCCTGTACAGCTTTCTCAAAGACACTGAAAGGTAATCCACCTGTTCCGAAAAACATCGTTGCCAATCCTTCCCGAATAAAACGTTCATTCAAAGGATCAGCGCCAAACTCCTTTGTATCGGCGAGCAACACGTGAACCATTTCGTGCTGCATAAGATTGCAGGTAACGTCGATTTGTTGATTTATGCTCATCGACGATTTGGCGATGTCAGAGATGACCATGTTATTCATTGGAATGCTTCGCCCCGGTATTGAGCCGAGATAATTGAGTACACTCGCAGTGCTGTTCACAAGATAGAGTTTCATGTTGTTACGTGGTGGTACCCCGAGCATCTTCTGAACTACGGTTACAGCGGAGTCTGCCGCTTTAATGATTGATTTGCCGTATGAACAAGTATCGAGGATGAAAATGTGCCCATACTGAAACGGTATAGGTTGATGCCCCTTTGTTAATATGAAAAGTAGATTGGCAAGCTTCGGATCTCCGTTCTCATTGATAAACCAACGATTCTCGGTGATTTGTTGAGTGCCCATTTGATGTTCGAGTTCCAGCCGGCAGAATTCACCCATGTCGGTAAAGCTGGTTACAGTTGTCGTTGCATTGAAGTAGATGGGCATGAACATGGAATCCATTGGAGACGCAAGGACAAGATCATAGACTGGATAGCGCCGCTTGTCCTCTGTGTTCCAGAATTGAGCCGCACCGATGGCATCTTTTGACTTCAGTGCGGATACATATCCATTGTACACACTCAGCACAACGGATGAATCGAATCTTTGAAGTTGTGGGAATGCACGAAAAGTTCCACTCAATGAAGCGAGAAGGATAAAGCAAAGTATAACTCGTCGCGTCGGTTTTGTTTTCATTTTGGGTATCCTTTTTAGTATGTTATTATTTTGCAAACCAGACTCCGATTATAGTTACAGCTGCACCTGCATATTGAATCGGTAAAACATATTCATTTAATGTAAAGTACGAAATTATAAACGCCAGTATAGGTACCAGATTATTGTAATTCGCTGTACGACTTGGACTAATTTTTTTAATTCCTTTCGACCATAAATAATTAGCAGTAAGGATCGCTAAAATTCCGGACGCAACAGCAGCAAAATAATATGAATATTTTGCTAACATTGGTGTTTGTAAATTAGTGTGGAGCGCCCAAAGCATAGCTACTGCCAAACAAACCAATTTCCTGTGGCTGGAGCCGCAAACTCCGCCGAAGGCGGACGGCAAAAGCAATGGAGCGAACACAATAATTTTTCTTTTGCCGAAGGCATGGCTTCGCCATAAAACGAGTGAGCGAGGTAATGCCTGCTGTCAACCGCAGTTGCCCTTACCTGATTAACATAAGTTTCTTGGTCTGGACAAAGGAACCAGCTTGTCCCGAAGGGATGGCATTTGCCACAAGGCGATAGTAATACACGCCGCTCGGGAGATTGTTCGCATCGAATCGAACGGTTTTATACCCTGCTTCTTGAACCTCGTTCACCAATGCAGCCACTTCCTGACCAAGCGTGTTAAACACTTTGAGCTCGACTTGTGCATTTTCAGGAAGCGCATAGTTAATTACGGTCGTCGGGTTGAACGGATTCGGGTAGCTACCGATGGAAAATGTCTCTGGAATTTCCTTCGCCAACATTATCTCCTTGCCGCTCGCATTGTTCATCTCTGCCTG
>JASEGV010000068.1:0-1775 GCA_030017895.1 Bacteroidota bacterium
AGATGTTTCGCTTCGCTCAACATGACAAAAAGTCAATTCTGCGTAACTTCAGTGATTAAATCGAGTTCTTTTTCTGTATCTTTTAATCGAATCGCTTCACTGACGGTTCGAGTCAGTTCAACGGCTAAATAAATAATGTTTTCTTCATTATAATCTGGAAATTCGCCCCGTTTTATTTCATCTATCCGTTCAGGTGAAAAACCGTATGCGTACAATGCTAAAGCTGTATAAGGCAAATAAATCCACCAGTGTTTAGGTAAATAACAGAAAACATCATCGAGCGCATCAGCCAATGCTAAATCTTCGGGCGATATGTTAAGCTCAACATTCCGATTTTTCATAACGTTACTTCAAACATACCAAATCCGAGTGAATTCTTCTCGCCTATACCGCATTGATACGCCAATTTAATAAGCTCTATCGAGCCAGTCATTTTAAACGGAACGATGAAACCTCTAACACTGGTTTCTTCGGGTTCGCCCTCTTTTATTTTAATCAGCTTGGACACTTTGTTCTCGCCGCCTCTGTTTTTTATATATTGCATATCGGTCTCGAACTTCAAAATTTTATCTGAAGGTTCGGCTTCGTACAAGGTTTTATATTTCCACAACAAATTTTCTCGAATACATTCCGACAGTCTGCCGTCCAATGCTTTAAGATAATCGGGATGTTTATATGCTCCAGCAACCGAAATGCTAATAGGACCAAGTGCTTTACATCTAATGTCATTAGTAATTTTCGGTTCGGGGAGTGTTTCTACCTGCTCAATTCTAAAAGTGGTGTGGCATATTTCTCGTAAACCAATTGGGAGTTCTTGCGATTCGAAAATTCCGATTACAAAATTTTGTATGAACGATTCGTCTAACGGTGATGATACTAACAATTGAGGATGCTCGCCGTTTTGTAAAATCAACTTGTTGTCGGAAATTGCGGCGCGATCTCGAAAGAACAATTTTGAAAATGTAAAAAACTTGAACCTGCGGTTATGTGTTGTAGGATAACCTTTGCTGTGGAGTAACTCGGCGAATTGGGGTTCTGCCTTGTTCAGTATCTTATATATTGCAGCAGAAAGAGGATACTGATAATTAATCGGTAGTGCTGGATTTTTTTCAGATGCTTTAAGTGTTAGTTTGATTCTCAATAGTTTATCTTCTCCTTTTATTCGTATGGAATATGAGAAAAAAGAATTTTAAAGTCAAACGAAGCTGTTTGCCTTTGGGCAAGAATTTTATTATTATTTAACAAATTCAAGAGCAAACAATGAAACAACTAGGAATTAAAAAACTTTATTACTCAATTAGCGAAGTGAGTAAAATAACCGACTTAGAACAATACGTTTTAAGATATTGGGAATCAGAGTTTGAAAATTTGCAACCCGCAAAAAACCGTGCGGGTAACAGAATTTATACAAATAAGGATATTAAACTTATTTTGTATATCAAAAAGCTCCTTCGTGATGAGCGTTATACAATTGAAGGGGCAAAACAAGTGATGGCGTCTTATGTTCCCGAAGATGATGGGGGCGAACAATTAGAATTAATTCCAGCAGTTTCAACAACCGGAGAACAGGCTGTTGTTCAACCAAAACAGCCGGACAACCGGTTGAAAAATGATTTGATAGAGATTAAGAAATTTTTTGAAGAGTTTCTCGTAAGGTTAACATAATTTTCTTAATTACAAATTCGGAACGTAGTCCCGCCGATGGCGGGATAAACTCCACCCGGCTAGCGCACTTGTCCCAAGGGAATCCCTTAAGGACTTGGAGTGCAAGGGTT
>JASEGV010000068.1:1873-14384 GCA_030017895.1 Bacteroidota bacterium
TATTAGTAAAATTCGGAACGTAGTCCCGCCGATGGCGGGATAAACTCCGCCCGGCTAGCGCACTTGTCCCAAGGGAATCCCTTAAGGACTTGGAGTGCAAGGGTTAAAAAATATTAGTAAAATTCGGAACGTAGCGCAGCCCGGCTAGCGCACTTGCTTGGGGTGCAAGGGGTCGCGGGTTCAAATCCCGCCGTTCCGACTTAGCCTCCGTAATTGGAGGCTTTTTATTTCGCCTCTATTACAGCAAAGGCTACGACTACATTTTCGGAATGTGATAGCGAGATAAATATATTGTGATTCTTAAATGTTTCTTCTATTTTTCCCGATAAAGTTATTGTAGGTTTACCCGATACATCGTTGTTAACTTCAACATCCTTCCACCGGAAACCACCCGACCAGCCGGTGGATATTGCTTTTGCGACAGCTTCTTTGGCAGCAAAACGAGCGGCTAAATGTTGAACATATTCTTTTTTCGATTGAGCATAGCTTAATTCGTTTGCAGTAAATATTTTTTCTAAAAAAGTATTTCCCCACTCATTAATAATTTTCTTCATGCGAGGTATTTCAACTACATCTATTCCAATGCCCATTATCATCCGTTTTCCTTCTTTACAATTTCAATTAATTCTTGAATGTCGTTCACATCGTAATCAGCACCCGACTCGATTGTTCCGAAAGTGTTTCCGTATCGTGCAAAAACAGTTTTCATTCCGACTTTTGCCGCACCCACCATATCACGCTCAGCCCAGTCGCCAATCATAATTGCATCGCCCCCTTTAACATTCAGCATTTCTAAAACTTTCTGAAACGGAACAGGGCTTGGCTTCCGTTCGCCGGTATCGTCGAATGTTACAACACAATCGAAAATATGGTGAAGGTTCAGATAACACAACCGCAGCCAGGCTTCCCGCGATGGTGCATCAGAAATTACAGCTAACTTCAACCCCATCTTTGCTAATTCGATAAGCGTCATATAAACGTGAGGATACGGAACGAGTGCAGCTTCACGCGCACGCCTGTAAGCAATTATTCCAGCCGATAAAATTTTATAATCTACTTTTTGAAATATATCATACAAAAGTTCATCGAAAACTTTTTGGAACTCGATTCCGCGTTCCTGATAAATTGCATCTATTCGTTGGTGTATTTCAACTTTTTGCAAACCGATACCTGCATCAATCATTGCATCCACCGCGCCATTAATTGCCTGACGCTTCATCGCCATAAAATCGACGAGTGTATTATCGAGATCGAAAACAACTGCCCGTATCATTTATTTTTTTCCTTTGCGATTCTAACATTCTCGTCTTCAATATATTGCCGTACGATCGGCTTTACAAAAACATCATCGATGCCAATTTCAGCTATACCTTGTGCCAATACAGACGTTTTGCGGTTATCGAATAATTTTTTATTAACCACTAAAATCTTTTGTTCTTTTAAAATACAATAGCCGCCTTCAAAGTTACCTTTTTCGTAGCGGATCTTTATCCCTAATTGTGTTGCTAACTCTTCAAGTTCTTTTATTAATGTTAAATATTCCATACTATTGTTTTTTGAAAGGTTGAAAAACTATTATTGCAATAATCGTGTAGTAACTGAATTGAGCTATCCGTGGTGCCCCTGCTAATGCTGCCATCCGGTGAATCAACAATTTTCGGAATTCAACTAAATCGCCCTTTGCAAATAAATCCTCAAAGATCATTCGTCCATCAAGGATTGCAGTATAAATTTCGACGGGGGTGAAGAAATAAAATAATATGGCACTCATAAGCAACCATCCGTTCTTTTTCAGAACCAATCGGGTTGTAGATATATAAACTATACTTGCGATCCAAACTGTTATATAGCCCCCTAAAACTACTATCGAGCTTTTTGCGATAAGCCCCATAACTGCACGTTCGACCATCGGATTGATATTCGGTTTAAACTCGAGTGTGCCCATAATTAGTATTGCATTGCTTATAACATCCCGGATGTGTACAGCCCCAAGCCAAAACACTGTTCCCAGCACGATTACAAAAAGAGAAAGTTTAGCAATTTTGGATTCTTTAAATATTGGAAAATCGTTCATTTCGGCTAAAAAATATGATAATTTTATGAGATTTCAAAATGACGGTTTATTGCTCGGCTTGATTTTGATGTAAATACTTCTGATATTTTTATAGAAAATTAATATAGGATTTGTATGAAAAAAATATTTTTTATTCTGTTTGCACTATCGGCATCGATTCTAATCAGTTGTTCTTCTAAAAAAGAAGTTATAAAAGAAGAACTGCCACAGCCATCACCTGTTATCCAACAGCCGGTCATGAATCCGAGAGCCGCAATAAAAGAAAACAGCACTTTTGTCGGAGCGGTTATTGTTTCAGTTGATTTGATTGACAGTGTAAATTACAAATTCAAAGTAAATCTCCAGACAGCCATCGCTGATCATTCGATGCCAACACTATTAGAACCCGGGCAATCGGTTGAAGTTTTTCCGGCTTTTAATTTGGATGAAAATAATAAAGTAGATATGAAAAATCCGATTAATAAAAAATTACTCGAACTAAGGATTCTCAAAGCGAAAGGATATTTCATCGGCAAACTAACAGTAGCCCCCGACAATAAATGTTACATAACTGAAGTAGAAGTTTTTCAAAATCCTCCTGAAGGAATAAATAATGAAGATTAATAAATTAACATTACTAATTTTAATATTTGTTATCGGTTTTGGTTCATCGCTATTTTTTCAACATGCAGATAGAAAAATCGTCGGATTACATATAAGCGATCCTAAAGGCAACCGGGCGATAAATCGTGTAAAGATGGGGCTTCCTAAATCCGATCAACCGGGTGAAGCAGTAAAATGGATGTTCGAGCAACGGGCATATCCTGCTGCAAGCATTCCGATAGATTGGAGAACTAAAGCATTGTCGCACATCGAAAAAAGTAATTTGCAAAAAACCGGTAAAACCGCGATTAGCTGGTTAAGTGTTGGTCCGCATAATGTTGGCGGTAGGGTTCGTGCCATAGCTATCTCGAATGTTAATCCTGAAATCGTTTATGCAAGTTCTGTAAGCGGCGGAATTTTCAAATCGACAAACGGCGGATCGGGATGGTTTCCGGTTAGTGATTTCGCTGCAAATTTAGCAATATCATCAATCGTTATCGACCCAAATGATAACAACATTATTTATGCGGGAACAGGTGAGGGATTTTTTAATTATGATGCAGTTCGAGGTGAAGGAGTTCTAAAATCGACTGACGCAGGAGTATCATGGACAATTCTGAAAAGCTTTAGTGGTACTGCAAATTTTCCCTTCTTTGTTAACGATATATATTTGCGTTCTGATAGCACTAACATTTTATACGCTGCTACAAACAACGGACTTTTTAAAACGACTAATTCAGGAAATAATTGGAGCTTCATTCATCAAGGTACTTCCTCCGTCCGGGCTACGCAAATAGTCGGCGACCCTTTAACTCCTGCTACTTTTTATGTATGCTACGGAAATCATTCGCAAGATGGTATTTATAAAACTACAAACAGTGGTTCTTCTTTTACAAAATTATCCGGTGGTTTTCCGACAGCAGGATATAATCGAATTGCGTTAGCTGTCTCGAAAAGCAATCCCAATATTTTATTTGCTTCTTTAGATTCAGCAACAACACATTATACACACAGCATCCAAAAATCGACAGACGGCGGGGCAAATTGGAATGCTGTCGCTAAACCGACCGATCCATTATTAGGTGGTTCTCATTTAGGCGGACAGGGTTGGTACAACAACGTAATTGCAGTTCATCCAACCGATCCGAATATCGTATTTGCGGCAGGAATCAATCTTTTTAAATCAACAAACGGCGGCAGCAGTTTTTCTATGATAGCTTTCGGGTATCCTCCTTCAGCATATCCTTATGTTCATGTCGATCATCACGAAATAGAGTTTCATCCAACAAATCCCGCGATAATATATTTTGGAACTGATGGAGGAGTTTTCAAATCCACAAATACAGGTTCTACATTCACTGAATTTAACAACGGTCTGGCAACGACTCAATTTTATAGCGGAGCTGTTCACCCGACATCTGAAATTTACTACGGTGGAACTCAGGATAACGGAACGCTGAAGTCGAATAGTATTCCAAACTGGTCGATGGTGTTTGGCGGCGACGGGGGAGCAACTGCAGTCGATTACAATAACCCTAATACAGTATTTACCGAATATGTAAATTTAAACATACAAAAAACTACAAATGCCGGTAGCAACTGGGCTAAAGCAATGAACGGAATACCAACAACCAGCGGTCCTTACGATGGGACGACTGACCGCGTTTTATTCATCGCTCCATTCGTAATGGATCCGACTAACCCGCAAATACTCGTAGCAGGCACTTACAAAGTTTACAGAACAACAAACTCGGCGGGCACTTGGACAAGCATTAGTAATGATTTAACGGGTGACGGAACGGTTGCAACAGGTTCAAAAATTTCTGCAATTGCAATCGCAAAAAAATCATCTGCTTTTATTTATGTGGGGACTACCGGTTCGGGCACATCAACCTCACGCATTCAAATTACAACTAACACCGGGACAAGCTGGACAAATATAACTAAATCTCCGCTCCCAAATCGCTGGGTTACATGCATTGCAGTTGATACAGTAGACACCGACTTTATTTTAGTTGGCTATTCTGGATACAATACAAATATACCGGCAACTCCTGGACATATCTTTTTAACAACAAATCGCGGTACATCCTGGATTGATGTCAGCGGCGATATGCCCGATGTTCCCGTTAATGCAATCATAATCAACCCGACCATTAACAATCATTGGTTAGCAGGAACTGATTTAGGAGTTTTTGAAACTATGAACGGCGGAACAAATTGGGTACAGCAAAACCAAGGTTTGGCAAATGTGCAAATTGCAGATTTAGATTTACGCCGCGACAACTACGTGTTTGCTGCAACACACGGTAGAGGAATGTTCAAACTAAGTATCCCTCTCACTATGATTGTTCCGAAAGATACAATTTACCCCGGAGATGCTAACAACGATGCTATCGTTGATATGCGGGATGTATTGCCGATTGCAAGGCATCTTGGAGTTACCGGCTCACCTCGAAATAGTCCTTCGTTAAATTGGACGCCTCAAAATTTAACCGGACCATTCAATCCTCTCGAAGCTGCATTCGCTGATTGCAACGGTGATGGAATTGTGAAGGCAAATGATATTCAGGGGGTGATACAAAATTGGTATTTTACACGTAACCCGCTTTCGACTCAACAAACTAATAGCATCGCAATTTGTGAAGAGTTATTAAAAGAGATTGAGCTAAATCCAAAATACCCGGCGTTGCGTGAAATCCGCACCGAAATTCTTCGGTATCGTTCACAATTACTCGGCATCCCAAACGATTACATACTCGAACAAAACTATCCTAACCCGTTTAATCCTAACACTACAATTAGATTCAACCTGCCGGAAGAATCCGATAATGTATCGCTTACAATTTTTGATATAAACGGAAGAGTTGTGAAAGATTTTGTAAAGCATAATGTTCTGCCCGGATACAATTCGTTCGAGTGGGATGCAACAGATCAACGAGGCATTAAAGTTTCAAGCGGCGTTTACGTTTATAGGCTTGTGGTCAGTTCTATCGAAACAAAAAAGACAAACAATATTCAAATCACAAAGAAAATGGTGCTGGCGAAATGATAAAATACATATTAACTTTGACTATAATTCTTGGCGTCATACAATTTTCAAGTTGTAAAACCGATCCTGTAACTCCACCGCCACCACCACCTGCGGAAGATTTTACATTTCCCGCCGACACAAGTTTTTCTGTACGGCTAATAACAAGTTCAGCCACTGTTAGTTCAGGCGGCAACTTCGATGTTAAATTAGTATTTTATAATATGCAGAATGTGTTCGGCTCGGCGGTCGAAATATTGTACGATAAAAACCTTGTTGAAATTCCGGACCAGACAAAAATGTTGGTGGGACCCTATTTTCAAACAGGCGACACATCGAAAATAATGATGTTAAAAAAAGTTGAGCAAGGTTTTGGCAGGGCAAGCATCGGTATATCGTATATCAAAAACAGCGGACTTGTTTCGGGTGGAGCCGGTGTAGTTATCAAATTGAAAAGCAAAGCCATCGCAGCGGGCAATGTATGGTTTAAAATAAACAAGAGTAATTTAGAAATTAAGAAGATCGACGGAAATTATATAAATAACTTTTCTATTTTAAAAATAGATAGTTTACATGTAACTATACAATAATTTTTGATTTAAGCCTTTTTTTTCTTTATCTTAACACCAAACCCTTTAAACTGTTTACATTATGCCGGAGACAAACTAATGTTTCGACACACATCTTTTTATACTTATTATTTTATTATTTCTCTTTTCTTATTCGCTTCTTGTGAACAGAAAAAAGAAACTATCGGTACAAAAAATGAATTGCTGATATACCTCGACACATTAGAGCAGGCGTATGAGGATGCCTGCATTCAAACCGGGATGGCAAATTGGAATTTATATTCGGGAGAAGCAGTCCATAATCTCGATGCAGCTAAAGCAAAATTTGCAAAGATATTCCTCGATTCATCCGACAAGAATCTAATTGAAGTGTGGCGAAGAAAATCGAGCGCATTAGCCGACGATACATTGGCAAGACGGCTTGAACTTTGGTGGCGGTGTTTCTTGGGGGGCAGCATATATTCCGATTCCGGTATCGCAACAAACGAAAATTTTCTCCAAAAGAAAATCACAAATTTTAAATTTTCATATTTAGGAAATCGAATAACATTAGCTGAAATAGATAATCGCGTTCGAAACGAGCAAAACCAGAAACAAAGAAAAATATTTTGGCTTATCACATCGCAATTATCGGATAACGCTCGAGACGAATTGGTTGAATTAGTTAAACTGAGGAACGAAAAAGCAAAACAACTCGGATTTTACAACTACTATTCGTTATCGTTGTTTTTATCGCAGATTAAAGAAGATTGGCTGATAAATACGTTGAATAATCTTGAAGAAAAAACCCGTGCTGATTTTCAGGAATTTATTGAATCGTCCCAGAAAAAATTAAAGACCAAGAAATTTCATCCCTGGGATTTCGATGCTGCTGTTTACCGATGGGCTTCAATTTCTGATTCACATTTCCCAAAAGATTCTATATTTTCTATTCTTCATAGGTTTCATAAAAACATTGGTTTTAAAGTCGATTCATTACCGATTAAAGAAACAATTAAAGACATTCCCTTTGGCGGTTTGAATATCGGAATTAATATTCCCAACGATTCGCGCTATTTATTAAATCCTATAACGGGCAAACGATTTTACAACGTTGCCTTTCACGAATATGGGCATGCACTACAAACAGTACACACCAACGTTCGGTATCCGATTTTGAAAGGTTACGAGTGGATTCCTGGCGCCTCGTGTGGTGCTTACGCGGAAGGAGTTGCCGAACTTCAAGCGGAATTTGTAAACGACCCTGAATGGCTGAGGACATATACATCAGCTTCACAAGATGATGCTGAAAAATATGTTGCTACGCGGACATTCAGCGACCTTTATTATTTACGCAGAACTTTAAAAGATTTCTTCTTTGAGTACGAAATGTACAAAAACCCCGATCAGGATTTGGCGGCACTCGAACGCGATATGTATAAAAAATATCTTTTAGTTGAAATAGACAGCACAATGCCTCACCGCTTCGCGTCTTCGATTTGGTACACGATGTATCCGTGCTACTATCAAAATTACATTTTATCTAAAATGATTTCGGCACAGGTTTATGAAGTAATCGTAAGCAAATTTGGCAGCTCGAAGATATCAAACCCCGAATTAAGCGGTTGGATTATCGGGCACCTTTACGCAAACGGTGAAGTTCAAGAATGGTACGAGCGCATCCGAAACACTACCGGCAAGTCGCTTGAAACAGGAGCATATCTCCGTACGCTGAAAATTATGGATTAATCTAATATGAATAAAAAACAACCAACACGAAAGAAAAGTGGAGATAGTTTCGATTTCACGCAAATTATAGAAAGAACAGGTGCTGTTTTTTTCCTAACTAACAAAACCGGGAGGTTTGTTTTTGTAAATCCCTTTTTTGTAAAATTATCAGGGTTTGAAGAAAAAGAACTTCTAAAGAAAAAAATTTTCGACATTGTTCAGAAAGAGTATTTCGAAACCGTAAAGTCGCATTACTCTAATCAGCTAAAAGAAAAAATTTCCCGAACTTATTTAGAATTTCCTATTCTTACAAAAACCGGCAAAGTAAAATGGTTTGGTCAGAGCACAACACTGCTGCTTGACAACGGTAAGGCAACGGGTTTCCAGGCAATCGCTTTCGATATTACTATCCGGAAGTTAGTCGATCAGGAAACTCTCACTCTTTCCAAAATAATTAATCAAACGACCGAGATGATTGTTGTTACCGATAAAAACGGTATAATACAATACGTCAATTCGGCTTTCGAGAAAACCACACAATATACAAAATCGGAAGCTATCGGGAAGCAACTCTCGATTCTGGATTCCGACAATCAAACCAAAGACTATATTCATAATATTTGGCAGCAGGTTCTTAGCGGCAAAGTGTGGCACGGATATTTTAAAAACAGGAAAAAAGATGGAACTTTATACGACGAAGAATTGACAATAAATCCTGTATTCGATGAATCCGGAAAGTTAATTAATGTTGTAGAAATCAAGCGTAACATTACTGAAGAATTAAAAGCCAAAAAAGCTGCCGAACAAGCCGAGGCAAATTTTAAATCTATTTTCGAAAATTCTATCGAAGGGATATACCAATCGTCGGCTGATGGCAGAATTATTACTACTAATAAAGCTTTATTAAAAATGTTGGGATATTCGAATATAGAGGAATTTTCGAATATACCTGCATCGCAATTTTATGTAAATCCAGACGACCGAAAAGCTTTTCAAGCATTGATGGATAGAGACGGGAAAGTTACTGATTACGAAATTCGCCTGAAACGAAAAGATGGTTCAGAAATTACTGTTCTCGAAAATTCACGCGCGGTTACAGCGCCTGAAGGTGAAATTCTTTATTATGAAGGAATGATACAAGACATTACAAATCGGAAGGCAACAGAGAATGCCATCCGTTCGCTGAACTTGCAGAAGGATAAATTCCTTTCAATCGTCTCTCACGATCTGCGTGCACCTTTCAACAGCATACTCGGCTTCACCGAGATGCTGCTCGACGATAAAACTGAATTTACTGAAGAAGAAAAAAAAGAATTCCTGCAGTTCATCAAGCAAGCTGCTGAACAGCAACTGCATTTATTGAACAACCTGCTCGATTGGTCGCGGTTAGAAACCGGGCGTATCAGATTTGAACCAAGACCGACAAACTTGAACGAGCTTGTCGGGCGTAGTATTGTTTCGTTAGCCGGTAATGTGTTTAGAAAAAATATTAAACTTTTTGCAAACATTCCTGAACGGACCATCGTCAATGTTGATGAAAACCTGATGCTTCAGTTGTTCGGTAATTTAATTTCAAACGCTATAAAATTTACACCTCAAAACGGAAAAGTTTGGGTAGATTTTATTGAAGACGAGGGAAGTTTTGTGAAAATAGCCGTGCGCGATACAGGCGTTGGCATTCCAAAAGAAGATTTCGATAAATTATTTCGTATAGATACAAAATATTTTTCACGCGGAACTGAAGGCGAAGAAGGTTCCGGGTTAGGTTTAGCTCTTGTTGCCGAAGTAGTGCAGAGGCATGGTGGCACTATCACAATCGATAGCGAGGTAGATCAAGGAACATCCTTCATCTTCACTATTCCGGCTGTCCAAAAATCCGTGTTGATAGTTGACGACAATAAAGGCAACCGCTCGCTCGCAGTTCATTATATGGAACAAATTCTTCCCGACGTCTTGCTTCTTGAGGCGCTCGATGGGTACGAAGCTATGTCTATTGCATTATCACGACTTCCTGTTCTGATATTGGCTGATTTCGCAATGCCCGGTATGGATGGATTGCGTTTACTTAAAGAACTTCGCTCGCAACCGCAAACTAAAAACACACCTGTAATTATCATTACTTCATTCGAGTCAAAAGCTGATGCCGAAGCTTTGATGCAGTATGGCGTTAAAGAAATATTTATTAAACCTGCTAACAAAGACGACTTACAAAAAGCTGTAATGAAATACATAAAATAGAATGGTTTACAAAAAAATGTTATACTTATTTATATTTTTACTGACAGTTTCCGGGTGCAGTAGCAAAGAACAAAAAACTTCCGAATCAGAGAAACGGATAATTGAATTAGCAGTTCATACGCACGATATAATACTTCAAGTTGAAGAAAGCGAAAAGCGTTACGCTCGGAAGAAGCAAACAAAGGAGTGGAAAACCTCTTATAACACCAAGCGGCACGAATTAGATTCGCTATTGCAGCAACTCGATTCAAAAATACAAGAAGTCCGTTTTATTGAACAAATGCCTGAAGAAAAAACTAAAACATTAGCACAGCAATATTTGCATGCGGTTGAGAATATTAAAATGTACATCACAACAACAAACGCCGACTTGACCCGGTTTTTTTCGACCGCTCCGCCGGCACACGACCCGTTCAATTGGAAGAAATTTGTGGAACCGGCACAACAGGAACTGAACAAAATTGCCGGTAATACGGAAATTAAATAAGGTGAAACTTCAGGACGCCCTAAATCAGAAGATCGTGGTCGCTATTTTCTGCACAGTCCCGATGGCGATGCGACCAATAAAACAATTCAGTCGGCACCCGAACAAACCGATAGTTGGAAAGAAGCTGTTGAATCGACTGAGAAAGGTATTCAAAAAAAAATAATCCGTTAGCTAACGGAAGGAGAACTTATGATAAAAATTATTATTGCCGGAATCATCGGCGGTATCGTTATTACCCTCTGGGGTTTCGTAGTTTGGATGGAACTAAATCTTCACAAAGACACTATGAAGAGTTGTCCGGAAGATGAAATCTTCTCACACATTTTTGTAAATTCAATGAAGGAGGAGGGTGTTTATGTAATACCGGCTATGCCCGACTCGCAGACAGAAGCGGCGCAGAATGTTTGGCGGGATAAAATTAAAAGCGGACCAATTGCTACAATATTTTTCCGTCCAACCGGCGGCGACCCAACTATGACGAAGGATATTCTATATGGAACACTCATTAATATCATAGTGGCAATGTTAGCAGCCTGGATTTTATCAAGAAGCACCGCTATGAGGCAATCGTACTTTGCACGGGTTTCATTCGTAGGTGTGTTGGCAATTTTTGCATCTATTACAATTCACTTTTCAAACTGGAACTGGATGTATTTTCCACTCAAATATGCAACGGCAATGTCGGCTGATTTGATTATCGGTTGGATTTTAGCCGGATTAGTTATTGCTGCATTTATTAAAGAGAGACCATGATGCCAAAACGGGTAGAAGAATTTCAATCGTTCCGCAAAAAAATGAACGAACGAATATTAGGCGCCGATAACCGGGCAATTAAAAGATTTTTCGGTGTTGATACACTTACTTACGAGCCGGGGAAATTAGATACCAAAACAAAAGAGATGTTAGGACTTGTATCTTCGATGGTACTGCGCTGCGACGATTGCGTATCCTACCATATAATGCAGTGCAAAGAGGAAGGCGTAACCGACGGGGAGATGTTCGAGATATTCAGTGTAGCGCTAACGGTCGGCGGCTCAATAGTAATTCCGCACCTGCGACGTGCTGTGGCTTTCCTTGATGAGATGAACGAGCAAAAAGGGGATACAGATTAAAACATCTGCATTATATTCCAAAAATATTTTTGAGACCCGGCAAAACTTGGTTGCTTATGCCGAGTCTCAAAAAATAAATTTTCTAAAGTCTAAAGTCTATGCCAATATCTAATGCAGAATAGCTAAGTGTACCTAATCCGATTCTTGCTACCACACTCATAGATTCAGAGAACCAATAGCGGGCACCGGCATTAGCGCCTAAAAATAATCCACCCGATGTTGGTGTTGACCAGTTATAACCAGAAGGTCCTTTATATTTCACCGAGGCGGCATCGTAAGCTAATGTAAGTCCAGCCCATGGATCCAACTTACCATCACCTACTACGAAATGGTAGTTGCCCTGTACACCGATCATAATATCGGTATAAGTCCAACCCCACGATTCACCATACCAATTTCCTTCGTCTGTACTCCAACTCCAGTATCTGAATATTCCACCAATTCCAACGATGCCATCGCCGAGTTCTGTGTCCAAGGCGTGTTCAAAATTCAGACCGAAAATTGGAGTAGAGCCATAAAAATATAACCCAAGACTCGGTCCAAGGTAGTTCGCTTTTTTCTCAAACTGCGCAACCGCGGGATTACACATGGCTGCAATTAAAATTAAAACTACTGCTAATTGTTTCATATCTATCTCCTTTTATTGTTAGTTAATTAGTTACTGAAGTTACGCAGAATTGACTTTTTGTCATGTTGAGCGAAGCGAAACAT
>JASEGV010000069.1 GCA_030017895.1 Bacteroidota bacterium
TGGACTGATGCGGCAGTAAGCCGCCTATTGTGTGAGAACTTGATAACTATTGATAAATGTAAATCCGATGAAATAAATCCAATAATGATGCCAGACAAAAAAAGGAAAAATTAGGTCATATTCCTATAAATTTTACAAGAAAATCTAATAATTTCCAAAAACTAAAAATAACAGAGGTAACTTTTTACCATATATGAAAATGTGTTGATTTTTTTCGATACTTCGTTTTTTTAAAAACGGAATAAAAATAGAAAGGCGAGATTCCTAATTTTATTAGGTTATCTCGCCTAGGGATAAAATTTACAGATTGTATATGGGGCAGTGAATTCCCTCTTGATTACCTATTAAGTGCCAAAAATTTGAAAATATTAAACAAGTCCAAGTCGAAATTCATAACTGATTGTTATTAAAGTGTTTATGGAAACATTTATTTCTATTACAAATTATAAACTGGGAACAATTTCAGTGAATTTTCTAATTTTTTCAATAAATAGTTACAAAAGTAACAATATTGTTTAGCAACCAAATTGGCAACTTATCGAGCTGCCTACCCCTGTGATGAAATTAACTGAAAATTTGCACTGACTGAAATATTATCGGCTCCACACCTACGCATTGATTTTAACTAATCCGATAATTATTCGTAAACACTTTTTCAATCGACAAATGCCGGTCGGATGATTGAATAACAACTGAATCTTTTATGCCTGATTGTTCTACTAAAATTTTTACTTCATCAATTGTAAAAGAAGCAATCAGAGAATCGCGAAATAATTTTTTCTGATGTTCGTCGCAATCACCTGCATATTGTTGAACAAGAGCTTCGACGATGGAGAACGATTCGGGGCGAATCAAGTCGCGTATCAAAATACCAGCTTTGCTTTTTGAGACTCTGTTGATCTCTTTTAAGACGGGAAGAGGATCAGGTATATGATGCAAAAGACTATTTGAGATTACTGCATCGAAATGGTTGTCGGGATAGGGTAATTTTTTTGCATCCACAATTATTAATTCGACGCTTGCAGAGAAATTATATGTATCAACATTCATCTTCCCGACTTTTAACATATTTTCAGAAAGATCGACAGCAATGATTTTTAGTTTACGATTTCGTTGTAAAATTAAAATTGGAATTCTCGCACTACCTGTACCTAAATCTAAAACTAACCCTTCGTCTGGGAGTATTTCTACTGCACGTTCAGCGAATGAAGTGTTCACTTCAGTAAAATCCATTGCATCGTACTCGATTGCATCCTCCATTGTATCCATTACTTCCGGTTCTAAAATTCGATCTATCATAGTTTATTCGATATTATAAACTTAAATTCAATGCCATTGATCTCATCGCTTCAATTGTAAAGTTAATGTGTTCAGTCAAATCAATATTTAATTCTGTTGCTCCTTGTATAATTTCATCTCTATTCACGTTCTTTGCGAATGCTTTATCTTTCATTTTCTTTTTCACAGATGACGCTTCAAGGTCGGATATCTTATTAGGACGGACGAGGGCGCATGCTGAAATAAAACCACATAATTCATCCACAGCGAAAAGAGTTTTAGCCATCAACGTTTCGCGTGGAACATTTGTGAATGAAGCATGACCGAGAATCGCAGTGCGAATTTCTTCAGATACTCCCTTTTCTTTCAAAATTTCCGAACCCTTTAACGGGTGGTCGGGTATATTTGGATACATTTCGTAATCGAAGTCGTGAAGTAATCCAACAACTCCCCACATTTCTTCATCTTCACCGAACTTAGAGGCATAAGCCCGCATCGCCGCTTCTACAGCATACATGTGTTTACGCAGAGCATCGTTCTTTGTGTATTCGTGCATTATATTGAGTGCTTCATTACTATTCATCGTCATAACTCTCTATCTAAAATATTTTCCATAATATTTCAACATTGACACCGAAAATACTCTTGAATAATTCTGTTTCTCAATCCGATTATTTTATACCATTCAATTTCCGGACACTTCTCCTGTATTGATTCAGGTACTTGATTGGCAGCTTCACCTATGATTTCAAAATTTCTAATAACCGCATCTATCGTTTTGTCATCTTTTAGAAAATCATTATAAGTTAACCCAAGTGTGTAATTTTTTATTTTTTAGAAACGAGATCAACTTTATTGTCTAATAACTTTTCAGGGTCTAGAGCCAAATCTACAAATTCTAACCCGATTGGTTCTTCGAATTCTGCTAAAATATCAATATCGCTATCATCCGTTGCATCACCACGACACACCGAACCAAATAGACCTATATTTTTAATTTTATACTTTTGCTTTAGATAATGTTCATTAGTTTTTAGTATCGTAATTATTTCGTTTAGTGTTTTCATACCGTTCATTTTTAATAATATATTCAATGTAGAATTAAATTCAAAAAATACCAACTCATTAACAAACTTTTAACACTAACAAAGTTATATCATCCGATTGATGACCGCCGCTATATTCTTGAACTTCTGAAATAATCTGTTCTTTAATCTTTTCGGCAGATTCATTTTTTTTAGATTTGATGATTTTCAACAATCTTTCTTCTCCAAACTCAATCCCATCGGGGTTCATTGCTTCGCTAACCCCATCGGTGAATAGCACCAAAACATCTCCGGTAACAAGTTGCATTATCCCCTCTTCGTAAGTAGTTGATTTCATCACACCGAGCAAAAGTCCGCCTTTTTCTAAACGCATAATCATGCCATCTTTTCTTAGAACAAAAGGTAGATTGTGTCCCGAGTTTACATAAGTCAACGATTTATGTTTTTTATCAACACTTGCCAAAAATAATGTAATGAAGCGATCGTTTCCGGTACTTTCACATATCAAATCGTTAACACGCTTAGTCAATTCAGAAAGTGGAAGTTTGAGCGGAACTAAAGCACGTATCATCGCTTGTAAATTAGCCATTAAAAGTGAAGCGGGTGTTCCTTTGCCTGATACATCGGCAATCGCAATAATAAAATTATCGTCGCTGATTTGGATAACATCATAATAATCGCCGCCAACATGCTTCGAAGAAATATTTACAGCATCTAAATCGTAACTTGTAAATTTGGGTAACTTTTTCGGAAGCAGTCCTCTTTGGATTTCACGTGCTATCAAAAGGTCGTCTTCTATTTTTTGTTTTTCTACCGCTTCTTTAAAAAGACGTGAGTTTTCAAGTGAAATCAACAACAAGTTTCCAATCGAATATATATATTCGAGATCACTTTGTGTGTAAGGTATTCCTGCTATTCTTTCGCCTACTACTAAAACCCCTTTTACTTCATCCTGCATTTTCATCGGAATAATAGCACTGATGCCAATTTCCTTTAATTCATTTTTAAGTTTTTGGGATGCAACGATTTCCGAAACCAGCATGGGGTTTTCAAACTCCGAATGGTTGCATATTACTGAAGTATCAATCGGACCGTGGAATCGAGAAGAAACAATTTTCATTTCATTCCCCTCTTTCAAACAAATCGCAAATTGACGCACACCAATTTGGCCCATCAACGATAGAGAGAACAATTTTATAACACGTTCGCGATTAAGTATAGTTGAAAACTCTTTCCCCAAATCAAAGAGTGTGGTAGCTTGGTGGATTTGTTTATCAAGCTCCCTGTTTACTTTGATTAATTTATCGACACTAAGCTTTTGTGCTATAGCCGCTGCGGCAATGTTCGAGAGTGATTTGATGTAAGTTTCTTCTTCGTTCGTTAATTTCTTCCTTGATAATTTTGTAATTCCTAACGCTCCTAAAACATTATTTTTAAATATTAAAGGAATAAGAACCTGGATTTCGTTTTTATTTAATATTGTAACCCACTTTTCATTTTTTTTCTTTATCGAATTTATATACATAATCGACTTAAGCTTTTGTGTAATAACAATATTTTTCATTCTCTCATCAAGTATGAATCCCCTCACAGTTTCGGTGTGGAAAGTTTGTTCCTCTACTTTTAAAATAACTATTCCCCTTATACAGAGCAGTTTCCCCATCGCCGTAAGTATAAAATGATTCAATATAAATTGAAGCGATACATCTGAATTTACAACTTTGCTAAATTCAAAAAGCGAATTCACATCGAATCTTGTAACCGAGTCTGCTCGGTTTTCTTTTTTATGATTAAGCATATCAGTTAAAATATTTAATCAAGCGAACAATATTTTTTTGCCCCTCATCTCTGCGAAAATCTACCTCATCCACAAGAGAACGCATTAAAAAAATACCAAATCCCCCCTTTTTATAATTTTTGAAATTATCTTTAATATCAGGTTCTTTGACAGAATTGGGATCGAAAGGTTTACCATAATCGGTAATCATTACTTCGAATTTATTTTTATTTTGAATGATACGAACTTCAATAGGTTTGTTGCTAATATTTTTATATGCGTGGCGGATGATATTGGTGCACGCTTCATCGACTGCTAAAACTATCCTATTTGTTGTATCTTCGTCAAAACCTGAACTTAAAGCTGCGTCAGTAACGAACTTACGAACCACAACCAGATTTGCTGTTGTGCTTTCAATAGTAATCCCATTCGAGTAAGATTTATTCTTAACAATTTTCATCTAAACACTTTTTGTAAATTTTTTGAGTGCGTCTTCTTCAGTGTTCATAATTTCATACAACAGTGGAAAACCAAGAATATCGAACACGTTATAAATTTTGGAAGACATATTTGTAATTTTAATGTCACCCTTGTTTTTCCTGACTTCTTCAATGTATGCCATAAACACACCTAAACCTGCGCTGCTGATGTAGGATAAGTTTTTACAGTTCACAATTATATTGTATTGCTTATTATTAATAATTTTTTGAATTGCATTTTCAAAGTCAGGTGCGGTATGAGCATCAAGATATCCTTTTAAATCAATAATCTGGATATTTGAACTTTCACGAAAATTAATTTTAAAATTAGTCATTTATATTTCCTTTATTTTAATTTCGCAGCCATTTTAGAATGATTAAAGTAGTATCATCATGCGGTGGTTGGTTCTGCATATATTTATTTACCGATGATATTATTGCATCTCTGATATCTATTGCAGAATTGTCCCGATTGTTTTTTATTGCTTCAAGCAAACGTGAGTAACCAAATTCATCCCCGTCTTTTGTGTGTGCTTCGGTAATCCCATCAGTGTAAAAAATCACAGCATCACCTGAGTTCAATTGAGTTTGACTCTCTTGAATATACTTTGTAAAAAGTTCTGAGTTCCCCATACCTAAACCAATCCCGTTAGGTCGGACAAAACTGACGTCAGATTCCTTCGCCAAAATAAACGGGCAATGTCCCGCCCTCGCACTTGTAACAACTCCGGTCTCAATATTTAGGACGGCATATATCAAACTAATGAACGATCGTTTATCGATGCTCGAGGATATTGCCTGATTTGCGTTTACAAGAAAATCTTTTGGTGAAGGATATATTTTACACAGCGATTGAAAGATGCCTTTCATTTCAGCCATATAAAAAGCCGCCGAAACACCTTTGCCTGAAACATCGCCGATAACAATCGCTAAACGTTTATCATCAATCATCATAAAATCATAATAATCGCCGCCTACTTCGAACGCCGGAGACGAGAAAACTTCAAGTTCAATATGTTCAATATTCGGTATGGTTTGCGGCCGCAATTTCTTTTGCATCTCCTGTGCTAAATTCATCTCGCGCATCAGGCGTTCGCGCTCAAACGATTTTTCGATCAATCTTGAATTATCAACCGCCACGGCAGCTTGATCAGCAAAAGCCGAGATGACTTCCAAATCTTCACGGTCAAACCCATATTCTGTTTCCTTTGTTGCATACAATATCCCGACAAGCTCATTCCGAGCGATCAAAGGCACTGCAAGGATAGAACCGAATTTACTTTCAAGATTGTTCAGATGCTGAGTTCTAGTGTCGTTTTTGAAATCATCAATCATCACAGGTTTTCGATCGTTGATAACTGATGAACGTAACGTAAAAGAAGACGAAAGATTGATATGATCTATATCGGGCACTGATATATTTTTTTGAGCCGCTACATAAATACCGGACTGTTCAGGTTTTAAGTTTTTTAATTTTTCAGCGGGTTGAATAATTTCGAGCCACGAACTTTTTGCTTCGCATACTTGGAGCGTCATACCGGTTACCGAATCCACCAGTTCGTTAAAGTCCAAAACCTGAGTTACAAGTTTACTCAAGTTATGCAACGATGCAACTTCGCTCATCTTTCTATCAAATGTATCCGATGTAGGTAGATGAAATATCGTACTCAAAAATGCTATCAAAGAATATAAGAGAACAAAAAGGAATGTCCCATCAACAAAATATTTTAGAGAGTGGGAAAAATATAAAATAGATTTTCCGGCTGATGAATTATCCTGAAAAATGATACTCAGAGCCGTAAATATTACGAGTGTTGAAAAAGTGAAAACAATAGTTAACACCTTTTCGCGTTTCTTCAAAAAAACAATCCAGGGCATTCGAAACGAATTGATGAGGATGAGGAGAACAAATATTCCGAAGAGTATTGTAGTTACCAAACGTGATTCGTATGGATTTAAATTGATCGCAGAAAAAGTTGCAGCTAAAAGACCGATTACCAAAATTAAAAAGTTACGTTTTGTATATCTTCTCGGTTTATACACAAGTATATCTCTTAAGAGTAATATGAAGATAATTGCTGCGACACCAATTATTACAGCCAACGCATTTGAGATAAAAATTGTTGAGTAATTGTTTGGAATGAGAGAAGAACCTTTAAATTCGAATTCAGTTCCGATTGCAACTGCCAGAAGTAAAGATATTCCCAAAACTACTGTGCCGAGTATAAGAATTGCTGTTAATCTTTTTAACGGAATCGATTCCCTCTTCCAATATGATTGTATAAAAAGATAAAAAGCAACGAACGCACCGATTTTTATTAAATCGATTTGAGCAAATACAGGCCCGACGTTTTTACCTATTACATCTAAAATTAACCCAATCATGAACAGAGTAAAACCGGTAATCAAGTAAAATATTTTCCCAAACCGTTGTAATAACTTTATATTCATTCTTAAATTTTAATTTTCATCCAAGTTTTAGATCGGAATTTAAAATAATTCAAAGCTAAAAACATAATGACGTAAACCGGAAGAGCCCACCAAGCGCCAATAATTCCACCTTGCAATAAAACTCCGAATATATATGTGAGAGGTAAAAATAAAACCCAGTGGGTAATCACTTCGACCCACATTACATAAACCGTTGCTCCTGCTGCTTGAAGCGAGTTAGCTAATATTATACCACCGCCATAAAATAATTGAGATAAACCGGCAATCTGTAAAAGGGGTACTGCAAGTTTAGTTACCTCGGCGTTTGTTGTGAAAATCGATAAAACTGATTCCGGGAAAACAATAAATATAAAACCGATAACAAAAGTAAAGTATGTACCAATTCTTGCAGTTTGAAAGCCGTAGATTTGCGCACGCAGCGGATTGCCACGCCCCAACGATTGACCTACAAGAGTTTGTGCAGCCGCACCCAACCCAAAGCATGGTATGAATGATATAAAGAGTGTGCTTATTACAACTTGACTTGCAGCTTGTTCAGCGGTTCCGATAATTCCGGTTACAGCTACAAATATCAAAAAACCTAAAAGTATTAATACATTTTGTAAAGATACAGGTATTGATATTTTTAAAATTTGTTTGATAGTTTCCTTCGATACATGAATATGCTTGTAATAGCTGTAGGTTATTCGATATTCCTTCATAAAAGTTACAGACACAAGAACCAACCACCCGAAGACTAGACTGATGAACGAAGATACGCCGGCACCGGCTAAACCCATTTTTGGAAAACCGAGATTCCCAAAAATCAAAAGAAAATTTGTAGTGATATGAAGAACCATCACAACTATTGCAGATTGCAAAATAACTTTCGAATGCCCGATACCGTAAAAGAACCCTCTGTAAGATACAATCATTAGAAAAAAAGGCAACCCTAAAAACCGGAAAGCCATATAGCCAGCCCCCTCAGCAGCTACTGCTTTATCTTTAGAAAAGAAATCCATAATTTCGAACGAAAATAAATAGCCAATAATGGCAAACACTATTCCAAGGATAATAGAAAGTAGTAAAGAGTTATTCAAAGATTCGCTCACACCATGCAGATTGCCTTCTCCCTGCCGACGAGCTACAAGAACATGGGTTCCTGTACTCAGACTCGAAAATAAACTTGTGATTGCCCAAGAAGCTAAAAAAGCCAACCCAAGAGCAGCTAATGCTACTTTCGAATTTTCGAGTCGCCCTACCATCGCCGTATCGACCAACGAAAGTAACATTTGCGTGGCTAATCCTCCCACAACAGGAAGGGCAATGCTCATTATCTCTTTCGAGATATTTTTATCTGGAAATAATTTCATAAATGAAAAACCCACCCCGTAGTATTTCAGGGTGGGTTGTTAAAAAATCAAAAAGTATTAGTTGGAATATTCTGCAATATACCTGTCGGCATCACGAGCAACATTGCTTTCTTTGAATTCTTTTTTGATCCGTTTAAAAATATTTACTGCATTCTCTTTTTTACCACCGTTTCCGTAATTTCTCCCCGCTAAGCTGAGGTATTCAGGTGTCAGAACGTTGTCAGATACTTTGTTAGCTGCTTTTTCATAATACTTTGCTGCCTGCAAATTATCAGCTTTACGTTCGTAGCAACCGGCTATCCCTGCATAAACCGAAGCCTGTAAAAGTTTGTCAGAAAAACTTACATCCTCATATTCTGCAAGAGCTTTATCGGTTTCACCGATTTCATAATATGCGTTAGCCAAATAAAATCGTGCCATTTCTCCTGATTTTGTACCTCCGTATTCATCTACAATTTTTTTCAGACCGTTCAAACCTTTTTCGGGTTGTCCATCTATTGCAACATGATAATTATTTTGGTCGTAGAATTGGAATATTTTTCCTAATTGAATTGAGGCAAGCTCGTTGTTTGCCGCACGGTTATTTAAATAGAAGACAATAGCGATTACCACTACTACCAGACCTGTAAAAGCATAAGAAATATGTTTTTTATTTTTCTCGTAGAAGTTAAGTAAGTTAGAGTAAGTTGTAAGGAGAGGATCAACTTTCATTACTTTTTTTGAGAGTTTCTTTTTAGGACGAAGCATTTGATTGAATACCTTTATGTTTAGTTGAAAAAATAATAATTTAATAAAGTACGCCCGGCGCGATTCGAACGCGCGGCCTACAGCTTCGGAGGCTGTCGCTCTATCCAGCTGAGCTACGGGCGCGGATTAATGGTCAATTCCAAAGTTACACAAGTTAGCGAACTCCGTGATGCTAACTTATATGTAACTTTGAGAATCCCGCTGAATGAAATGAAGCGGGATGGTCAATAGTCAATTAGCAATTTACTATTAACAATTGGCTATTATCAAGGTTAAGCCTTGTGTAATTTTATAATCAACACATTTTTTGACGGTTTAAATTACAAAAAATAAGTGTTTTTAACAAATCTTCAGGGATTGTAATTCATTTTCTTGAGTTTTTCTATCACACGTGTTCTATTGTCACCTTGGATTTCGATTCGTCTTTCTTTCACAGTGCCACCAGCCCCGCAATACTGCTTTAATATGCGGGCAATTTCTTCCATTGTGCTTGGATTATGTTGTAAACCCGAAACTATCGTTACTATTTTCCCTTTTCTTCCTTTCTTATCCAGCAAAACACGGACAACCATACCTTTACCATCGTGCTTATGCCGGGAAGGGATGTTTTGGACCTGAGGTTTATTCCGTTCAGTTCCCGGTAAAAGCTGCTCCAAATCCGAAAGAGATGTTAATGTTTTTTGATGAGCCAATTATCTCGTCCCTATTACTGTAATCGAGTAAAGCCCACCACCCGATTCGAGAGTGTAATCGTACTTCTTTTCAGAAACAATATTAACGTTGTGGAAGCCCGCATTCTCGATGATGCCGATGTATTCATTCCGGCTCAGTGCGCCGCTTATACAGCCAGCCCAGAGTGCTGCATCTTGCCGCTCTTTTTCAGAAATCACACCATCAACAACGATATCCGAGACAGAAAATTTTCCATTCGGCTTCAACACGCGGTAAATTTCACTGAACGCCTTTTGTTTATCTGGAACAAGATTGATAACACAATTACTAATGACTCTATCGATTGTGTTGCTTTCGACAGGAAGAGCTTCAATTTCTCCGAAACGGAATTCTACATTAGTCGCACTTATTCTTATCTTGTTCTCGTTTGCTTTGCTAATCATCTCTTCTGTCATATCTACACCGATTACTTTACCGGTACTGCCAATATATTTCGTTGCAATAAAGCAATCGATACCGGCGCCTGATCCTAAATCAAGAACCGTCATTCCTTCTTCTAAATCTGCATAAGCGGCGGGTGTTCCACAACCAAGTCCAAGGTCTGCACCGTCAGGAATCGCCGCTCTGTCAGAATCTTTATATTGTGCAGACATGTCGAATACAACTTTGCCGTCGTTACTACCGCATGAGCAGCAGGAACTTTGAACAGCTTCCAGTTTCAAATCGCCCTTAGCGATCTGCCCATATTTCTGTTTTACGTTTTCTTTTATTTTATTGTTAGTATCCATAAGTCACTTTTAAGTTTTTATTTACAATAATAACCTACTAAAAATAATAGAGGTATGCAAAACTCATTCACGATTTTTTTATAGCATCTTGTCTTGCTTTGTAGAGCTTTTCAGTAAAGCCGCCTTCCTTTAAAAATGCCTGTTCAAGTTGGCGTAGCTGTTGATCTAGCAAGTAATTTGTTTGGTGTATAATGCAGATAATAGTGTTTGCCGCGATCTCTGGTATGCAATCTTCAACATATGTCCTATACAACTCGTATGACCTATCCACCTTGTAAGCAACATTCCTAACTTCTTTCGCCCTAGTATCATCCTTCCCCCATAACTGCAACCCATGTTGTCTTAGAAAATCTTGGTAATCTAAAAGCAGCTCTTCCAGACTTGCACGGGCTACGCCAACCAACTTGATTTCTGTTTTCTTTGAAGTGCCTGATGCCATACTACCCTCCGCGATGTTTTGCTTGCCGCTTCTTGCTGCCTGCACCATTTGATCTACAGTTCGCGAGCGTTTGTCTATAAACCGCTCACAGAATCTCACAGTCGCATCATAAACAATTTCTGCCATTTGATAGGATTTTAATTTTTGATAACCACCATGCGGTGGTATTATTTTATTTTCATTATTCATGATAGTAACTCTCCCTTGAATGCCTTCTGCATAAGACTCCCAAACAAATTCTCCAACACTTTTTCCGACTCACACTGCTTCGCCCGCAGCTGCTCGACCTTCTCGACCAGCGTGGCAAACTTTTGTTGCTCGGAAAGAGGTGGAACAGGTATCCTAACGTCGAGGACATCAGAATTATTCACAGCCGGATAGGATGCACCTTTCATCTTAGAGATTAGTTGCTTCACAAACGCAGGAAGCCGGGTAAAAGCGAAAAGATATCTGTTGTTCATCTTATTGTTTGTTCTCAACACACAAAAACCTGTTGAACATAATTGACCATCATATTCCGCTGAAACTAATGCAGTCGCATTAAGGTTTGGTCTTACAGTCGAAACAATCACATCACCTCTTTTTACTACACGTCTCGCCCGACTTGGTGCAACCTTACCAAAAAATTCTTTGGTTTCTGTAATGCGTCCAGCTTTGTTATCAATACTTTCTATATCAATATATTTAAACCACTTGTTCGGTTCCTTTTTCGGATCAGTCTGTTGGGTTCCAGTAATAAATTCGCTAATTGGTAATTTTTTATAATTCTTCTTTATAGACATTTCCAAAAACGCCGACTGCAAGAACTGCTCGGTGAGTTTGTTTGCCTGCCGACGCTTCTCCCGCGCCGCATCGGCTTTCTCAAGTATCGCCGCTATTTGCTTTTGGATGGGAAGCGGGGGAAGTAAAACCTTCATTTGCTTCAAATGACTCGGTCCAAAATTCAGTTGTGCAGAACCAGTAATAAGACGGTCGACTTGTTTTGTAAAATGTTTTGTTCTTAGGTAGAATTGAAAATAATTGATATCAAGTATTCTTGGATCAAGAGTTCTGAATCTGATGGTAGAAGTGTTCATACAAAGAGGTAAATGTCCCTTTTTTGCAAATGCAATTTTCTTATTAAAGTAATCTACCTTGATTCCTGAACTAGCAATAATAAGATCACCTTCTTCAACCATAAAATGCTTGTATTTAGAATAAGCCTCTTTGACGGAAATGTGTGTTGTTGTGTTATTAACCACTAATTCATTATCAACTATATTTCTGACATTCAGTAGCTTTACACCTTTATCGGTAAATTGATTATTTCTAACTCCAGGCCCTTCCTGAAACCATGCTATTGATGAAAGGTCTACTTCGGGAAAGATTCGGCTCACTTTAATTCCTTAATTATATCATTTATTGCTGAACTTATCTCTTTCTCTAACTGCGAAACCTTCTTCATAATCAACTCCGGCTTCTCGTACTCAATCTCCTTATGCTCGATCTCTTTGTAACGTGAGATGGAAAGGTCATACTTGTTGGCTCGGATTTCATCGGCAGGGACGAGGAAGCATTTGCCTTTCCTACCAACTCCGTCATTCCGAACTCCCGCCTGCCTGAGTGAAGCGGCGGGCAGGTGTTTCGGAATCTGATCCTTGCCGCTGAGTTTAGATCCTGAAACGAATTCAGGATGACTGGCTCGGTTTTTCCACTCCTTCACAATGTCCGGTATATCATTCTCCATTGTCTTCTGCCGCTTATCATCCAGCGAAAATCCATCTGCATCCATATCGTAAAACCAGACATTGTCCGTGGTTCCTCCCTTCTGGAAAACAAGCACGGCAGTCGATACACCCGCATACGGTTTGAACACACCCGATGGCATTGAAATAACTCCCTCAAGTTTACATTTATCGATGAGGATTTTTCTTGTCTCGATATGAGCGTTGCTCGTTCCAAATAAAACACCGTCGGGTACAATCACACCGCAGAGTCCGCCTGTTACAAGCAGGTCGTACATCAATTCAATAAAAAGAAGCTCCGTCTTAGTTGTCTTCACACTGAACCGCTCGTTGATGTCGCTCTTGTCTATAGAACCTTTAAACGGCGGGTTGGCAAGTATTACATCGTATATTTCTTTTTCCTTGAAAGTTTTCGAGAGAGCATCCATATAACGGAAATTGGGATTATCAATCCCGTGAAGCATCAGGTTCATCGCTCCGATTCGCGTCATTGTAGAATCAAAATCGTAGCCCGTAAGCGCCTGACTTTTCAGGAATTTTAAAAGCTTCTTATCTGCAATCTTATCGCCGATGAGATGATGCGGCTTGCCTTCGCTGTCGTACTCAAGCACATCGGCACTTGTATTCGATTCAAGAATATGTTCATAAGCATTCACGAGGAATCCGCCCGTACCTGCGGCGGGGTCGCAAATCCTGTCGCCCACTTTCGGGTTAACTAACTTCACAATCATTCTTATGATGTGCCTCGGCATGTCCCGCCGTTCGGCGGGATAAACTCCACTGTCCGTTCTTCCCCGCTGTAGTTAATTGCATGAGAAGGTATTCATAAAGATCGCCCTGCACATCGATGTTTTGCTCGCTGATGTGCATATCGTCTATAATCTTTACTGCCTCTTGCAGCAGCGATGCTTTTGGTATGATAAAGACAGCATCCTGCATGTACTGAGTGAACGAGCTTGTTTCACTTCCGAGATTGCGGAGAAAATCAAACACCGTATCCCGCACATGCTTCAACATCTGGTCGCCCGGCAACTGACTCCAGTAAGACCAGCGACACTTTTCATTGCCTTTGAATATCGACTTGTAGAGCGAACTGTCAGTTCGCTCACCTGATGACGAAGTATCACTTCGTCCTACACGCCTTTTCGCTGCCGCCGCGCGGGCATTGTCCATATCTTCAAGCCGCTTTAGGAATATTAGATACGACATCTGTTCGATGGCAGTGATTGGGTTGGCGATACCGCCCGACCAGAATTTATCCCAGAGAGCATCGACTTTAGATTTTAGAATTGGATCGGTTAGCATTTGTATTTACTTTCATCTTTATATTCTTCGACCCCTTTTGTGTTTTCCCTTTCACAAGGTGAAAAGTTATGGCTTGCACAGTTGCGGATAACCGTCCCCCTAATGTAGGGGGACTACAGGGGGTCGGTGTATTTATTTGGCAATCTCTTTTCATTCCGATAATTTTTGTTGTTCACTGTTGGTTTTATCGACCCCCTTCGTTTCCCCCTTTTTAAGGGGGAATGTTTTTATGGCATCTTCAATTTTT
>JASEGV010000070.1 GCA_030017895.1 Bacteroidota bacterium
GTTACGCTGTTTCTATCTATCATTTTTACCCACTCACTTCCACGATGAGCCAATAAATATATAACCGACCTTCCGTTCGAAATGCCGAACTTGAGTGAACCAGTATTTCCGAATCATCGCGTCAGCATCATAGAACACGGTGCAATTGCTGACGGACGGACACTTAATACCAAAGCATTTGCCGATGCAATAAATGCGTGTGTTAAATCGGGTGGTGGAACTGTAGTAGTGCCACCGGGTACTTGGTTAACTGGACCGATTAAACTTGAGAGTAACATAAATCTGCATCTTGAAAGAGGTGCATTGATACAATTCAGTAAACGGTTTGAGGATTTTCCTCTAATTGCAGGATTGGATGGTAAATCAAAAAAATATATAGTTACCCCACCTATTTATGCTTTTCAAGCTACGAATATTGCCATAACAGGTGAGGGAGTGATAGATGGTGCGGGTGAAGCATGGCGCTATGTGAAAAAAGAAAAGCTTACTGCAAGCCAATGGAAGGAACTTGTATCTTCCGGCGGTGTTGTTACATCTGATGGAAGGCAGTGGTGGCCCTCGAAAGAATCGATGGAAGGCGAAAAATATATCGATGAACTTGAAAAATCGGATAAGGAACCGACGGCGGCTGATTATGCCAAAGCACGAGAGTATCTAAGACCTGATATGGTCCGACTTGTTCAGTGTAACGGAATATTACTCGATGGACCGACTTTCAGAAACTCACCGAAATTCCACATCCATTCGATTCAATCTGAAAAAATAATCGTACGGAATATAAAGATACTTACTCCATGGTATGCACAAAATGGAGATGGTTTAGATCTTAATTCTTGCCGTAATGTTGTTGTATATAAAATTATGGTTGATGTAGGTGATGATGCAATATGCATCAAACCCGGGAAAATTGCTAAAAACCAACGACCCGGTCCCGCCTGTGAAAATATCGTTATCGCCGATTGCGAAGTTTATCACGGTCACGGTGGGTTTGTAATAGGTAGTGAAAGTTACGGCGGCGTAAATAATATTTCAGTGCGTAATTGTATTTTTATTGGAACCGATGTTGGAATCCGATTCAAATCGGCTCGCGATAGGGGTGGATTAGTGGAAAATATTTTCATCGATGGAATACAAATGCGCGATATTCAAAATGAAGCAATCCTTTTCGATATGTATTACGGTGATGGAAGTCCTGAAGCCCAGATTGCAAAAGGGTTAGATATAAAAGAGCATAAACCAGTAACAGCTTTAACTCCACGATTTCAAAATATATCTATCAAGAACATTGTTTCAAATGGTGCCAATAGAGCATTGTTAATTAATGGGCTGCCCGAAATGCCGATAAAAAATATTATCATCGATAATTTTAATTCACAATCAAAAAAAGGCATTCTTGTATCTGATGGCGATTATATTACAATGAAAAACTGTAACGTAACGACAGAGGTTGGTTCTGTAATCACACTAAGCCAGAGTCGAAATATTTTTTTGAATAAAATTCAATCTCCAAACAATACTGAAATCTTCTTGAGTGTAGATGGCGAGAAATCAGAAAATATTCAGATTGAAAATGTAGATTTGTCGAACATAAATAAAAAAATTATATTTACAAATAAGGCAAAGGAAACGGCAATTGTTAGAAAATAAGTCAAGAAATATTAAACATAATGCAAAATAATATTCTGAATAAAATAAAAACGCTAATGTTGTTGGTGTTAGTTGCACTGATTAGTTCATTTTTCAGCTGCAAAGTGATTGGAGACTTTACGGTAATCAAACTTGCTCATGGCCTCGATCCAACACATCCTGTTCATATCTCGATGGTGTATCTTTCGAAGCTTGTGGAAGAAAGGTCGAATGGGGAAATGCGGATTGATATTTATCCGAGTGGACAACTTGGATCAGAGCGAGAGTGTATCGAACTCCTGCAAATTGGAAGTCTCGGTATGACCAAGGTCTCTGCCAGTGTGATGGAGGGTTTTACTCCATTGTTCAAAGTTTATAATCTTCCCTATGTCTTTAGGGATGATGCTCACAGATTCAAAGTACTTGAGGGGGAAATCGGCCATAAACTATTGCTTGAAACTGAACCATTTCGTATCAGGGGGCTTGGATATCTTGACGCCGGAAGCCGGAGCTTTTATACGAAAGATAAACCGATACTTACCCCCGCCGATTTGGTTGGTCTCAAGATTCGTGTTCAGGAAAGCACAACAGCGATCAGGATGGTTCAAGCGTTAGGTGGTTCAGCTACACCAATCGCTTGGGGCGAACTTTATACGTCGTTGCAACAAGGTGTTGTCGATGGAGCTGAAAACAATCCTCCAACATTCCACATTTCACGACACTATGAGGTATGCAAGTTTTACGCTCTGGACGAACATACATCGGTACCTGATGTACTGATTATAAGCACGGTTGTCTGGAATGGACTTTCACAATCGCAACAAAAACTACTACTTGATGCTGTAGAAGATGCTGCGGAGTATCAAAAAAAGATTTGGCGAATCGCAACCGATGAAGCTCTCGCACAAGTCGAAAAAGCTGGAGTAAAAATTTATAGACCGGACAAATCGGTATTTGAAAAAAAAGTTTCTCCTATGATTGAAGAGTATAAATCAACGGCACCAGATATTTATGAACTTATCCAAAAGATAAAGGCTGTCCAATGAATCTGACTGACTTCCGTTTTAAGATTGATAGAATGCTCGAACGAACCTTGATTGCCCTTATGGGCATCATGGTAATAAACGTCTTATGGCAGGTTTTTACAAGGTTCATCTTGAAAGACCCAAGCTCCTACACTGAGGAACTCGCACGATATCTTCTCGTTTGGCTTGGACTGCTCGGGGCAAGCTATGCTGTCGGAAAAAAATTACACCTCGCAATCGACATTTTGACGAGCAAATTGATAGCCCGGCGAAAACAGGTATCGGATATCTTTATTAATTGTTGTGTTTTTGTTTTTTCTTTTGGTGTCATCTTCATCGGAGGAATGAATCTCGTATCTTTGACGCTTGATCTCCAACAAACGTCGGCTGCATTGCAGATAAAACTCGGTTATGTCTATTCAGTAGTCCCATTAAGCGGTCTTCTGATGATGTTTTATGCGGGAAGTTCAATAATTGAAAGCATAAAAAATTTTAAAGAGGTCGCGTAATGGAATGGATTGAAGTTATTATTCTTATTATTACATTCGGTATCCTCCTTGCTCGCGGTGTGCCAATCTCATTTTGTATCGGGCTGGCAACAATCGCTACAATGCTATTGACTATCAAGCCAATACCCGCCATTACTACAATCGCACAACGAATGGCCACCGGTCTTGACAGTTTTGCATTGCTCGCAATTCCATTCTTTATTCTCTCAGGTCAATTGATGAATCGCGGTGGAATTGCACGCAGGCTAATTGACTTGGCAAAAATTCTTGTTGGTTCTCTACCGGGTGGATTGGCAATTGTGAACATTGTTGCCTCAATGCTTTTTGGTTCCATCTCAGGTTCGGCAGTCGCTGCCGCCTCTGCTATTGGTGGATTTATGAATCCGCTTATGAAAAAAGAAGGGTATGATAAGAACTATAGCGCTGCGGTGAATATCACATCTGCAACCACAGGGTTGCTTATACCACCGAGTAATATACTTATCGTTTACTCTTTGGCAAGTGGTGGAGTTTCAATTGCGGCTTTGTTTCTCGCTGGATATATCCCCGGGATTCTGATGGGGCTTGCAATAATGATGGTTGCGGGATACATAGCTGTTGTCCGTAAGTATCCCACGGCCGGGCGTGTGAGCTTAACAACAGCCGTCTGGCGATTCTTCGATGCCCTTCCGAGTCTTCTACTTATCGTGATCGTGATGGGGGGAATTATCGCAGGATATTTTACCGCAACGGAAGCATCTGCAATCGCCGTATTATATACACTCATCCTTTCGGTGGTCTTTTACCGGGAGGTGAAAGTGTCTGAATTGCCTAAAATTCTTCTCGATTCAGCCACAACAACTGCAATCGTTATGCTTCTCATCGGAACATCGATGGGGATGGGATGGGTTCTCGCATATACAAACATCCCACAGAATATCAGCGAGGCTCTGATAGGCTTGACCAACAATAAAATCGTTATACTCATAATCATCAATGTTATACTACTGTCGGTAGGTGCGTTTATGGATATGACACCTGCGGTTCTTATCTTCACACCGATTTTCTTACCCGTTGCTATCAGTCTTGGGATAAGTCCCATTCATTTCGGAATTATGATGGTTATGAATTTATGTATCGGGCTTTGCACACCTCCTGTTGGAAGTGTGCTCTTTGTGGGATGCGGTATTGCTGACACTACAATTGCAAAAGTAATAAAGCCATTGATGCCAATGTTTATCGCAATGATTGTGGCGCTAATGGCAGTAACATATATACCGGAGCTGAGCTTATGGCTCCCAAAACTATTTGGATTTTAAAATGTATATTCAACCACGAACTAAGAAAAATAATTATGAATAAAATACCGTTTCAGGATTTAAAAGGAAAAGTTTGTGTTATCACCGGTGGTGGTGGTATTATAGGTAAATCGCTTTCAGAGGGGCTTGCGTCTGTTGGAGTTAAGATGGCAGTTACTGACCTCGCAAAGGATTTAGCCGATAATGTTGCCTCAGATATTAGAAAAGCCTATGGTGTGCAAGCGCTCGGTGTTGAGTGTAATGTGCTCGATAAGGATTCACTCCTGAAAGCCAAAGAAATAATAAATAAAGAATTAGGCAAAATTGATTTACTCATCAATTGCGCAGGCGGAAATTCTCCCAGAGCTACGACACAAGTGGAATTTATTGATAACGAAACAGTAGGAAATTTAGATAAGACATTCTATGGTTTAGATATCGAAGGTTTCAGAAAAGTATTCGATTTGAATTTTCTTGGTACGATACTGCCCACGATGGTTTTTACAACAGATATGATTGAAAAGGGGAGTGGTGCAATTCTTAATGTATCTTCTATGAACGCATTCCATCCATTAACCAAAATACCGGCATACTCGGCTGCGAAAGCGTCAATCAATAATTTTACGGAATGGTTAGCAGTCCATCTTGCAAAAGTTAACATCCGCGTAAACGCTGTTGCTCCCGGTTTCTTTCTTACCAATCAAAACAGATTTCTTTTAACTGATGAAAAGACCGGCGACTTAACACCAAGGGGTAATAAAATTCTTTCGGCAACACCAATGGGTAAATTTGGCGAACCAGAAGATTTACAGGGTGCAACACTTTATCTGATGTCCGACCTTGCGAAATTTGTTACGGGTGTAGTTATTCCGATCGACGGCGGATTTAATGCTTATTCAGGTGTATAAATTTTTATGATACTCTATAGTAAAGGTTCATATACTACGAGCTTGACCCAAACCGACTTCAGGGATGGTTTGTATGAAGCTCTCGATAAGTTGGGTGCGAAGAAGCGTGTGCTTGCTATACCACCTGATTTTACACGCTCCCACTCGCACGCTGGACCTTTAACAGAATTATTATGGGAATACTACAAAGATAAATTAACCGACGTCCTTCCGGCTATCGGTACACATTATCCGATGACAGAAAAAGAAATTAACGTGATGTTTGGAAAAATACCTAAGAACATTTTCCGTGTTCACGATTGGCGTCAAGGACTTGCGACCTTGGGTGAGGTTCCTTCTGAATTTATTCGCGAAGTATCGGATGATAGAGTTGATTACAGCATCCCAATACAAGTCGATAAATTAATCGTCGAGGGAAACTATGACATAATATTTTCCATAGGGCAAGTCGTCCCTCACGAAGTAATAGGTATGGCAAATTACAATAAAAATGTATTTGTAGGAACAGGTGGTGTAGAGGGAATCAATAAAACTCACTTCCTCGGTGCAGCGTACGGAATGGAGCGAATTATGGGGAGAGCCGATACACCTGTTCGTAAAGTGCTCAATTATGGCTCTGATCATTTTGCGAAACATTTACCGATTATTTACATACTTACTGTTGTTGGAAAAGATACTTCAGGTAGGCTTGTTGTTCGTGGTTTGTATATTGGCGATGACGTCGAATGTTTCAATCGCGCCGCTGAACTTTCGTTAAAAGTTAATTTCGAATTACTCGATGAACCTTTGAAAAAAGTTGTTGTCTATCTTGACCCATCAGAGTTTAAAAGTACTTGGCTTGGAAATAAAAGCATCTACCGTACACGAATGGCAATTGCCGATGGAGGCGAACTCATCGTTCTCGCTCCCGGACTCTCGGAGTTTGGTGAAGATAAGGAAATCGATACGCTAATTCGCAAATATGGTTATGTCGGGACTTCAAAAGTCCTCGAGTTAGCTAAACAGAATGACGACCTACAGCAAAGTTTAAGTGCCGCTGCACATCTCATCCACGGCTCTTCGGAGGGGAGATTTACTATTACATATTGTCCGGGAAACATATCAAAGCAAGAAATCGAGAGTGTAAATTTTGCACACTCAGATTTAAATAGAATGATGAATAGATACAATCCTGAAAAGTTAAAGGACGGATTTAACAAACTGCCCGATGGTGAAGAAATATTTTTTATCTCAAATCCTGCACTCGGATTATGGGCATATAAAGGAAGATTTTCGTAAATGAAGTTTGTTGTAGATAAAAATATACCACTGGTCGAAAAGGGATTTAATTCAATCGGTGATGTTACAACTATAGAGACCGGCGAGTTCACTCCTGACGTTGTTCGCGATGCCGATGTTCTTGTTGTCCGCTCGGAAACGAAGGTCAATAAATCGCTCCTCGATGGGAGTCGTGTGAAATTTGTAGGTACTGCTACAATCGGTACCGACCATATTGACCTCGGATACCTAAAATCTAAAGGAATAACTTTCGCCAGTGCGCCAGGATGTAATTCAAATTCTGTAAAGGAGTACATTATGGCTGCACTTCTTCACCTCTCGTCGATAAAAAGTTTTTCACTTAAAGGAAAAACAATTGGTGTCGTTGGTATAGGTAATGTCGGCAGCAAAGTTGTGAGGGCGGCAGAAGCTCTTGGTATGACGGTACTTCAGAACGATCCACCTCGAGCTCGAACCGAAGGTAATCCTATATTCCTGCCTCTCGACGAGCTAATGCTGGCAGATATTATTACTTTGCATGTTCCATTGACTAAAACGGGTGAGGATGCGACTTATCATTTCTTCGATGAAAAGCGTTTCGCAAAAATGAAAACGGGTGTAATTTTTATTAACACATCACGTGGAGCAGTAGTAGAAACAACAGCACTTAAGAAAGCTATTATGAATAAGCGGATTGTTTCCACAATTATTGACGTGTGGGAAAACGAACCGAAGATCGACACAGATCTTCTTCAATCTGTAACTATCGGAACTCCGCACATTGCCGGTTATTCGTTAGAAGGAAAAACAAACGCGGTTCGTATGATTCGTGAAGCTGTGTGTAAACATTTTAATATCAATTCATTATGGAATTTAGAAGATGAAATTGGTGCTCCTGACGAAATAAATATTTTTGTACCCGATGCAATATCATCTCCAGAGAAAATTCTTAACTTTATTGTTAATCGATGTTACAGCATTGAGGACGATAACGAACGACTTTCAGGAATGCGAACACTTCCGTATATGTTTCGAGGGGAATATTTTAAAAAACTTCGCACGGGTTACCACATAAGACGGGAGTTTACGAACTTTACTGTTCATCTTCCACATCAACACGAGCCGCTAAAAGAAATTGTTAGAACACTCGGATTTAAATGTTTTATAAAAGAAAAAAAGGATTAATAAATGATAGCTGGATTAAATATTCCCAATGAAAGGGCTCTTGATTTAGTTTCACTCGGTGCCTTAGTGCATCGTTTGGATCCCGGAGTAATTCCATTCCGTAAAGCGACTCAATGCCAGATTCACGTAAGTGGAGGTGAATTCAACGTAGCTGCTAACTTAGCAGATTGCTTTGAGATGAAAACTGCAATAGTTACTGCTATGGTGGATTATCCGATAGGCGATTTAATTGCTGAAAGAGTGAAAGCAATGGGTGTAAAACCTTTCTACAAACATTTCAAGCATAACGGTGTGAACGGTCCAAATATGGCAACGGTTTATAGCGACCGAGGACAAGGAGTGCGAGCACCCGTAGTATTTTATAACCGGTCGAACGAAGCCGCTGCTCAACTTAAACCGGGTGATTTTGACTGGAGTGCAATTTTTGCGGGTGGTGTTCGCTGGTTCCATAGCTGTGGAATATTTGCCGCACTGTCAGGGACGACCGGCGAATTAATCATAGAAGGTATGAAAGCAGCAAAAAAAGCCGGCGCCATTGTAAGCTTCGATTTGAATTTCCGTGAGAAACTCTGGAATATTTGGGGCGGTCAGCAGAAAGCTGTCGAGGTTATCCAGCGCATCGTAGAAAATGTCGATGTGCTCGTCGGAAATGAAGAAGACTTGCAAAAAGGGTTAGGAATACCTGGTCCTGAAGTAGCCGCAAAGTCGGCACTCGATCCTGAAACATTTTTTGGAATGATTGATAAAGTAGTAGCAAAGCATCCACAAGTAAAAGTAGTTGCAACTACTTTGCGCGAAGTTCATTCAACAAATCGCCATAGCTGGGGTGCCGTAGCTTGGATAAACGGTAAATCTTATGTTGCACCAACCTGTGAACTCGATGTTATCGACCGTGTGGGTGGCGGCGATGGATATGCAGCAGGTTTCTTCTATGGCTTATTAACAGGTGAATCACCCGAAGAGGCGGTTAAACTTGGCTGGGCACACGGTGCTCTTCTCACTACATTCCCGGGCGATACAACTATGGCGACACTAGAACAAGTGAAGTCTTTTGCTAAAGGTGGCTCAGCTCGGATACAACGATAAATGAGTTTATTTGAAAGATTGATTTTATGATATCAAAAGAAACACTCAAAAATTTTAAACCGAATCACGATTACTTTGTCGGTTTCGATTCGGATGGATGTGTTTTCGATTCAATGGAAATTAAACACAAAGAGTGCTTCATACCGAATATTATCAAATATTACAATCTTCAACCAATCTCGAAATATGTGCGTGAAGTGGCTGAGTTTGTAAATTTATATTCTTACTGGCGTGGTATAAATAGGTTTCCTGCATTAGTGAAAACATTCGAATTGCTTGAAGAAAGGGTAGATATTAAATCGCGTGGTGTTAAGATTCAAAATTATTCTTCGATTACAAAATTCATAGAGTCGGCTAAGAGTTTGGGCAATCCTTCTCTTAAAGAAGCAATGGCAAAAACAAATGACCCAACGCTTGAACATCTGCTGAAATGAAGTGAAGCAGTAAACCGAGATATTGAGGAAATGGTAAACGGTTTACCTCCGTTTCCATTTGTAAAAGAAACTCTTGATAAACTACAAGGTCGGGCTGATACAATGGTTGTTTCTGCTACTCCTGCTGAAGCTCTGCATCGGGAATGGTCAGAACACAATATTGAAAAATATGTAAGCATCATCGCAGGACAAGAACTCGGGAAAAAAGATGACCAGTTAGGATTAACAGCGAGGGGTAAGTACAAGGCAGGACATATTCTAATGGTCGGCGATGCGCTCGGTGATTTAGAAGCTGCGCGGTCGGCTGATGCAATGTTCTATCCCATAGTACCTTCTCGTGAAGAAGAATCCTGGAAAAATTTTCACGATGTAGTAATGGATCAGTTTCTTAATGGCAAATACGATAAGCAAACTGAAGAACGGTTCTTACACGATTTTAAAAAAGCGTTACCAAAGGAATATCCTTGGCAACAATGATAAAAAAAAACAAATAATAAAACGTAAAAGGAAAGATTAAATGAATAATAAAGCAGATATTGGCTTAGTTGGATTAGCAGTGATGGGCGAGAATCTTGTTCTCAATATAGAAAATCACGGTTTTACAGTAGCAGTTTACAATCGTTCAGTAGATAAAGTGGATAACTTCATACAAGGACGCGCAAAAGGTAAAAACATCATTGGAACACATTCAATTCAACAGCTTGTTGGCTCACTCAAAACTCCCCGTAAAGTTATGTTGATGGTAAAAGCAGGAAAGCCGGTTGATGATTTTATAGAAATGTTATTACCACATTTGGAGAAAGCTGATATAATTATTGATGGTGGTAACTCCCATTTTCCAGATTCTATTCGGAGAACTAAGTACTTGGAATCGAAAGGCTTTCAATTTATAGGAACGGGAGTATCAGGTGGCGAAGAAGGTGCATTACGTGGTCCTTCAATAATGCCTGGTGGATCTCAATCAGCTTGGCAGCATGTAAAGCCTATTTTTCAAGGTATCGCGGCAAAGGTTGATGACGGAACTCCGTGTTGCGATTGGGTGGGTAACGATGGGGCAGGCCACTTTGTTAAAATGGTTCATAACGGAATTGAGTATGGAGATATGCAGCTAATCTCAGAAGCGTATCAAATTATGAAAGATTTGTTAGAAATGAGTGCCGACGAAATGCACGATGTGTTCAAAAAGTGGAATACTGGCGACTTGGATAGTTATTTGATAGAAATTACACGCGATATTCTTGCTTACAAAGCAGAAGATGGTAAACCTCTCGTCGATAAAATTCTTGATACAGCAGGTCAAAAAGGAACAGGTAAATGGACGAGTGTTGTATCGCTCGACCTCGGCACTCCTCTAACATTAATCAGCGAAGCAGTGTTTGCACGTTGTCTCTCGGCAATAAAAGATGAACGCGTTAATGCTTCGAAGTTATTAAAGGGTCCTCAACCAAAATTTACAGGAGACAAACAGGCATTCCTGAACGACTTAGAAAAAGCTTTATATGCATCAAAAATTGTTTCTTACGCACAAGGATTTACTTTGCTTCGAGCTGCAGCAGAAGAATTTAAATGGGAACTTAACTTCGGTGGAACAGCGCTATTATGGCGTGGCGGATGTATAATTCGTTCCGTATTCCTCGCTAAAATTAAAGAGGCATTCGACAACAATCCTGCTTTACCAAACTTGATGCTTGATCCGTTCTTCAAGGAAAAGATCGAGTCGTCTCAAGCAGCCTGGCGTCGTGTCATTTCTACAGCAGTAATGAATGGTATTTGGGTACCGGCGTTTTCAACAGCGCTCAACTATTTTGACGGATATCGCAACGGTCGATTACCCGCAAACCTCTTGCAAGCTCAGCGTGATTATTTTGGCGCTCATATGTATGAACGAATCGATAAACCACGAGGTGAGTTCTTCCATACAAACTGGACAGGGCGCGGCGGCGAAACAGCTTCATCTACATATGTAGTATGAGGAGCTGTACGATAAATTAACATTTTAAATGGAATGATAAGAATGGTAAACGAATTTATTACTGAAAACTTTCTTCTTGAGAACGACATCGCTGTGGAGTTGTATAATCGGTTTGCAAAACATCAACCGATTTTTGACTACCACTGTCATGTTCCTCCAAAAGAGATTGCTGATGATCGGCGTTTTGAGAATATGACTCAAATCTGGTTAGCGGGCGACCATTACAAATGGCGAGCAATGCGTGCGAGTGGCATCTCAGAACGATTTATTACCGGCGATTCATCAGAGTGGGAGAAATTTCTTGCTTGGGCGAAGACTGTCCCGAAAACAATTCGAAATCCTCTTTACCATTGGACACACATGGAACTCAAACGTCCTTTTGGCGTATCCGATGTCCTTCTTAACGAGACTACTGCAAAGAGTGTTTGGGAAAGATGCAATGCACGTTTGGCTGAAAAGGAATTTTCAACGCGTGGCATTATCAAACAAATGAATGTCGAACTCATTTGCACAACCGACGACCCGATTGACTCCCTTGAATATCATCAACAACTAAAAAATGATGCTTCATTTACTGTTCGTGTGCTGCCTGCATTTCGTGCCGATATGGCAATGAACATTGAGCGTGGTTCAGCATTCTTTGCTTATGTTGAAAAACTTGGTGCTGCAGCAGACATTCATATTACCTCTTACCAGAAATTATTAGATGCTTTGAAGAAACGTCACGAATTTTTCCATTCACAGGGTTGCCGGCTTTCAGATCGTGGACTTGAAACAGTGTACGTAGAGCAGTACACAGATAATGAAATTCAAAACATTTTTGTCCGTGCAATGTCTAGTGAATTACTTGATTCGAATTCTATCCTAAAATTTAAATCAGCAGTTCTGTTTGAATTATGTCTTATGGACCACACAGCGGGTTGGGTTCAACAGTTTCATTTGGGGGCAATGCGTAATACAAACCCAAAGATGTTCCGTGAGCTCGGGCCAGACACGGGATACGATTCAATCGGTGATTTTTCGATCGCTCAACCACTTGCAAAGCTATTCGGTAAACTTGTCAGTCGAGATGCGTTGGCAAAAACAATCGTTTACAATTTGAATCCTGCAGACAACGAAGCGCTTGCATCGATGATCGGTAGTTTTCAGGATGGTATCATACCTGGCAAAATTCAATACGGCAGCGCTTGGTGGTTTCTGGATCAGAAAGATGGAATCGAAAAACAGCTTAATTCCTTATCTAATATGGGTTTACTAAGTCAGTTTGTCGGAATGCTGACCGATTCTCGAAGTTTTTTGTCTTATCCTCGGCACGATTATTTCCGCCGTATCCTATGTAACGTTTTAGGCACAGAGATGAAATCTGGTTTAATTCCAAAAGATATGGATTTAGTTGGCGGAATAGTCGCAGATATATGTTATTATAATGCCTACCGATATTTCAATTTTATCAACGATAACAAAACTCCTTCAATATAGGACAAAGAAAGATACACTAATGACACTTACACAACTCGTAACTACTCTCGTAGAATCTTCGAACAAATCCGAACAAAGTGAAATATTTTACGGACATAACGGACACAAAATAAAAATTTATCAACGGTCTGTCCGAATACATGACGATATTCTATTCTTCATCGGCCGCGAAAATAATGAAAAATATCTGTACAGCGTAGCGAATTCAGAAACCAAATCGGTAATAAATGATTTCGATTGTGAACCGATTCAAAAAAATATTTTCGGTTATAGTCTGCGAGCTACACGTTGTCTCATGAACCACAAAAATTCTAAATTGTTACGCGAGTTATTTCCATTCACACGTCCGGTTTTAATGGGCTTGGCTGACTCTTTCGGTTTTGGCGACCGTTTAGGTATTGCTAACCCGGCACATCTTCGGTCGCTTGTCGGTTCTCACATGCGACCTGTCCTCGCACAGCAATCTATTCGTGAACTCGAGCGGACTCAACGAACAGCCGAGGATGTACTTGATGCTGCGTCGTGGGCGGTGTTTCAGGAGGGTTATACAGGTGGGTTCGGTGCTGATGCCGACCACTTGAAAACAATAGAGGATATCGATCGATATGCACGAGCAGGGTTTACAATGTTCACATTCGACCCCAGTGCATACGTTGTTAATGAAGCAGCGAAACTTCCAATCGCTGATGTGCTCAAACGTTTACAAGATATTGATACAGGCAATCTCCAATTGGACGAAGTATTGTCAAGATATGTTAATCGATCCATTAAACTTAGCGACGATTTGGCTATCGAAACTGATAAAGATTTTATTACCCGAGTATTTTTAAAGTACGCAGGTGTTGTTGCACACACTGTACGATTGTATAAACACCTAAAACATACATATCCCTCTTTACCGACAGAAGTTGAAATGTCAGTCGATGAAACTGATTCCCCTACTACACCATTCGAACATTTCTTTATTGCCAGTGAACTTAAAAGAGAGGGAGTGCAGTTTGTCAGCCTTGCTCCAAGATTCATTGGAGATTTTGAGAAAGGCGTTGATTATCGTGGCGATATCAACCTCTTTGCCGCAGAGTATAAGCAGCACGCAAGTATAGCACAGATGGTGGGACCTTATAAAATCAGCATTCATTCGGGCAGCGATAAATTTGGTGTTTACAAAATAAGGACATTTGTCCACGAAAAAGGTTGCAGGTGGAGATTAAAATAATTAGTTTAATCTCCACTGTTGCAACAAAAGAAAGGTGGACAGATGTTAGCAGAATACGAGCGACTAAGTAAGAAGACAAAAGCAAACGAGTTTGTTAAAACACTGAGAAAAGAGTTTGAGTTATCACCACGAGCGAGTCGTGGGATATTAGATGTAGTTCAAGAGATGTTCTTTGACAATAGAGAAATTCGAGCTGGTCAAATCGAATACACTGCAGTACGATCGGACGAAGGGCCTGGAAAACCTGTAGATGAAATGGTCAAAGTACGAGTTATACTTACGCGAGAGTTGGAAAGTGATC
>JASEGV010000071.1 GCA_030017895.1 Bacteroidota bacterium
TAGCGGCAATAAATATAGCGTTCCCTACCACTTTGCTTGCAAGGAGGTATGGATACAGGTGTCGAGAGGATATATACTTAAAATCTATTCACAGAAAAACATTCAAATAGCACAGCATCATATCTATTTAGGCAAAGGGAAAGTAATACTGAACAAAGAGCATTATAAGAATCATCGTATAGAAAAGGGAAATTTCGAACGATTGAGAGTAATGTTTTTGGAGATGTTCCCAGGTGCGGAATGGTTTATCGATAAAATAAAAGTTCAAAAGAAAATCAATCATAATTATCATTTAACACAAATATTGGATATTGCAAAACTTTATCCGAGCGAAGATGTTTTGAAATCCTTGCAAACAGCTCTCCAATACAACACATTTAGTTATCCCTTTATTAAAGGATATTTAGAAAACCATTCTATGTTTTTTGATAAACCCAATTTAATAAATAGTGCTGATGATGGGAAAAAACATTTTGGTCAAGATATTAAACGACCGTTAAATTATTACAAACTAAAGGAAACAATTTATGAAAACTAATAACGACCAACTCGATTACTATTTAAAAACATTATCGCTGCATCGAATTAGAGAAAGTTATCTTGAACAAGCCGAAAATGCAGCTAAGGCGAAATTATCTTATCAGGATTATCTTCTTCGGATTGTAGAAGAAGAAGTTCTGTCAAAGATCGATCGTTCAGTAAACCGACGGATACAGATTGCCGGCTTTCCTCAGATAAAACGTCTTGAAGAATTTGATTTTAGTTATCAAGTACAGTTAGATGAAAAACTTATAAGAGAACTTGCCGGTATGAACTTTTTAAATGAATCAAAAAACGTAGTATTTTTAGGACCTCCCGGAGTCGGTAAAACGCATCTTGCCATTGCTTTAGGTATCAAAGCTGCAACTAAAAGGAAAAGGGCGACATTTTATACTGCAGAAAATCTTACAACATTACTGGCTTCGAGTGAAGTAAGTGGAAATCTTAACAGAATACTTGACAGTCTATCCAGACTGGATTTATTAATTATCGATGAACTTGGATACTTAGAATTATCAAAGAAGACAGCAACATTGTTTTTCAGATTAATAGCTAAACGATATGAAAAAGGTTCGACTATAATTACTTCTAATAAACCGTTTGAAGAATGGGGACTGATTTTTCAAGATGAGGTAGTTGCTGCCGCTATACTTGATAGGATACTTCATCATTGCTACACATTTTTTATTCAAGGAAAATCTTTTAGAACAAAAAACATTAATGAAAATTAATTATATTTATAACATCCGTTAGCTAACGGATACGTTCTTTTAACGGGTCAAATTTGGTGGGAAATATGGGTCAAAATTGAATGGGAATTTACAATTCGTGAGGAAGTCATATTTATCAATGTGACATTATACAATCTGTTTTCTAAAAAAGATTTCTCTACTTTTTTTAATATAGATTTTTTGATTGTATATTATTGATGTAATTCATCTGCTAACAGTATTGCTAACACTTTTTTATTTTTGGTGTGTAATAATCGGACAAGACATACGAAATTCAGCATTATTTCGATACTTGTCGAGCCTGAAAAGCCGTGTGTCGCCAGTTCAATTCTGGCCCTGTCCACAAAAAAGAGCAAAGTTCTGCTTTCTATTTTTTCGTACAAAATTTGACAAACAGTTTACATTTCCTTATCTTACACCTGCCATTTTGATAAAATAATGTTTTAACCGCCTCCCAATTTTAAAATAACCAATATCTTTTAACAATTAATTTGGAGGAGTTTATGGATTCATTATTTTCAAGAACTGTCAAATCGGGAAAGACCACCTACTTCATCGATGTTAAGGAGGCAAAAAACAAATCGAAGTATATTACAATCGCTGAAAGCCAACCCTCGGCAACCGATGATAAAAAATTCACACGTAAAAGCATCATCGTGTTCGACAACAGCGCCGAAAAATTGCGTAGTGCACTGGATGAAGCAATCCAGATGATAAACAGACAATAACTACCTGTTAAGATATCATCAGTTTGCATAGGGCAAAGTAGATTAATTTGCCGAGGGAAATCTACGTCCTTTTGTAAAATACCCAAAATCACGTTATATTTCTGTCAGTTTATGATTCTTTACAGACACATATTACGTGCACACATCGGGCCTTTCTTTTTTTCTTTTTTTACGTTGATGTTTATTTTTTTACTTCAATTCATTATGAAGTATGTGGACGATTTAGTAGGCAAGGGATTGAACACTTTTGTTATTACTGAATTAATCGTTTTAAATTTAGCTTGGATGGTAGTGTTAGCAATTCCTATGTCTGTGTTAGTAGCTGTGTTGATGGCTTTCGGCGGCTTGTCGTCGCAGAACGAAATAACAGCTATGAAGGCAAGCGGTGTTAGTCTGTATCGGATGATGCTGCCTGTGCTTTTAGCTTCAATGTTCATCACATACTTAGCAATCGAGTTCAATAATAAAATTCTTCCCGAAGCAAATCATAAAGCAAAAACTTTGATGATCGATATACGAAAGAAAAAACCAACCTTGACACTTAATGCTGGTATGTTTTCGCAGGAAGTTTCAGGTTACAGTATTCTAGTACGCAAAACTTTTGAAAACTCGAACGACCTTGAAGGAATTACTATTTACGATTACACAAATCCGGCGGCGACAGTTGTTATAACCGCAGCAAAGGGAGCTATCTCGTTTACACAGGATTTCCGGAAGTTAATAATGGATTTGCAAAACGGTGAAATTCACCAAAAAGATGCCGACGAAGAAAACCAATATCGCCGGCTCCGATTTGTGAAGCACCGAATCTTGATGAACACAGAAGGTTTTTCACTCGAGCGTTCGGCAGACGGAACGTTTCAAAGGGGTGATAGAGAGTTGAGCGCTCAGGCTATGAGCCAAATTGTGGACAGTTTAAAAGTATTAAATGAGATACTCACACATGAAACGAGCCTTTCTACGATAAAAAGTTTTAACAAAGTTTTCGAAGGACAAAAAATAAAAATAGATAGCATTCAGAAAATTAATGTAGCCTTCAACGAAGCAAGATTTCAATTGGGAAATATCGAAAACCAATTGTCGATTATTAATTACAACCGAGATCGGATGGATGAATATTTGGTTGAGATTTATAAAAAATATTCGATCCCATTTGCCTGTATAGTATTTGTTTTGATTGGTGCACCGTTAGGAATTATTTCACGGCGAGGCGGTTTCGGGATTGCTGCAACATTAAGCTTGGGCTTTTTCGTCTTGTATTGGTCGAGTTTGATTGGCGGCGAAAAATTAGCCGACCGAAATCTGATTTCACCCTGGTTCGGTATGTGGGCTGCAAATATTATTTTAGGTGTATTTGGAATTTATTTAACGCTGCGGATGGGTCGCGAAACACCCGCTATCAACTGGAACTTTTTCCAAAAATTCATTCCTAAATCTTTTCGAACATCCCAAACTGAAGAATAATAAAATAAATGAAAGTATTCGATTTCTACATAGTCAAACAATTTGTTGTTACAGCTCTATTTGCAATCGCTGCGATCATCATTTTATTTGTTGTAATTGATGTGATGGAAAATTTGGACGATTTCATTGATGGCAGAGCCGATACTATGCTGGTAGTAAAGTATTACTTGTACTTTATGCCCGAAATAATCAAACTGATGATTCCGGTCGCAATGCTCTTAGCAGCTTTGTTCACAACGGGGAGGCTTTCGGCATTAAACGAATTAACAGCTATGAAGGCAGCGGGTGTTAGTTTATACCGGTTTATGATTCCGCTTCTTATCGTTGCTCTGTTCGTCAGTGGTATCTTAATTTATTTTAATGGCTGGGTTGTACCATACACGAACAAACAAAAATTTTCTCTCGCTCGCACATACTTGCATAAGTATCTTAGTTATACATCGAAGTCGAATATTTTTATTCAAGATTCTCAAACACGTATAATTTCCATCGGGTATTTTGATGATGCAAAGGGTTTAGCTTCGAGTGTTACAATCGAAGATTTTTCTGATACTAATTTAACTGTCGTTCGTGCGACTTATAACGCCAAACAGATGCAGTGGGACAAGCACACAAGAAGCTGGAGTTTGATGAACGGAAGTTTGAGAATTTTTAACGGCGATGCAGAAAAGTACGAAACATACACAATTCTGAATATCGGCAGACTAAACTTCACTCCTGAAGAAGTTCAAAGAAAACAACAACGCCCCGAAGAAATGTCGTATCCCGAAATGAAGGAATTTATCGCAAATCAAAAACGTGCAGGTTACGACGTTGCGCGATGGGAAGTTGATTTTTACAGTAAAATTTCGTTTCCGTTTGCAAGTTTTATTGTTGTGCTGTTTGGAGTTCCGTTCTCATCTATTAAACGCCGAAGCGGTGTAGGGGTCGAGTTTGGTATTGCGGTGGCGATTAGTTTTTTGTATATGATTTTCTTGAAAGTTAGCCAGGCGTTCGGTTACAACGGCGATTTGAATCCGCTTTTTACGGCTTGGTTAGCTAATATCATTTTCCTCATTGCGGGTATCTATAATCTTATTCGTGTGCCCAAGTAAGTGTATCTTTAAGGTTGACATTTAAAAAGATTCTTCTTATCTTATATCCAAGCTATAAAACGAAAACGGCAGTTCTAACATCAAATCAGTTATTAGTATGAAGAGATTATTTTTAATATTTGCTGTTTTAATAAGTACATCATTCGCTCAGCGAGCTAATTTTGAGACTTTAAAATCTACACCTAAGTCGGATGTGTTTTTACAGGGTTTTTATTGGAATTCGACTCCGGGGGGTATATGGTACGATTCGCTCGCTAAACTCGCACCTTCTTTGGCTTCGGCCGGTTTTGGCGCTGTATGGTTTCCATCACCTGCTAAAGGTATGGCAGGCGGGTATTCGATGGGATACGATCCATACGATCACTACGACTTTGGGGAGTTCAATCAAAGCGGGTCAAGAGAAACTCGTTTCGGCAGCAGGCAGGAACTAATTAATGTTATCAACACTTATCATTCGGTTGGCATACAAGTTTTTGCTGATGCTGTTTTAAATCATATGAACGGGGGTGAGCAAAAAATTCCATATGAATGCAAACCTTACTATTCGTTTCCCGATTCTTCATATCTGCTTTTTAACTATCCAAATGGTTCAGGACGTTTCCGAAAAAATGCTTCTCACTTTTATCCGAATCTACAATATTGCAGTGTTGAACCCCCTTATCGTGGTCCTTCGGATCCCGCATATCAGTTTGGCGAATGGTTGGCTCACGAAAAATCCAATGTCCGCGATAGTTTAATTGTATGGGGGCAGTATCTGCGGCAGGTTTTGGGATTCGATGGATTTAGAATAGATGCAGTAAAACATATCGACCCAATTTTTATGGGACCTTGGCTTCAGCAGGCAAATCCGGGCGGTTATGCTGTTGCTGAATATTTCGGAGGGACATCCGAAATCGAAACATGGCTGCATTACTGCCAAAATGTTTTCGGCGGCGATGTTTCGATGTTCGACTTTCCACTTCGCTTCACTCTTAAAGATATATGCGATAATGTTTACGGAACGTTTGATATGAACTGGTTAGATGGCGCCGGACTTATAAACTCAGGAATTTCAGGTTTCGATGTAGCCACTTTTGTAGATAATCATGACTTCGACAGAATTGGATGGGACGGCAGTATCGATGTTGGACATAGTCCTATTGTGAATAATAAAGATATGGCTTATGCGTATATAAATTTTTCGGAGGGGAGACCTTCGGTTTGGTTTAAAGATTATTATACGTATGGATTAAAGGGAAAAATTGATACACTAATTTGGATTCGGCAAAATTTTTTATGGGGAGGAACTACAAAACGGGATGGATTAAATCCGTGGTATGTTGGTCCTACGATTTCTCAAGTTGAACAATCGCGAGATATTTTTGTGGCTCGCCGCAACGGTGGCGACGGAAAACCTCAAGCATTTTTAGTGATGAACGATAACCCGACCCAATGGCGTGGCGTGTGGGTAAACTCGAATCATCCAAATCAAATTTTCAGAGATTTTACAGGCGTGGCTATCGATAAACAAGCTGCCGGTGATGGGCGCGTTGAACTATGGGCACCACCACGCGGCTACGCTATCTATATTCCCGATACCACACAAAGATTGAACCATCATCCATACATACAAACAATCCCCGAATTGAAAGCTTTCATCAATTCTAATTTTGAACATCAAATTATTTATGGGGATCCAAATAACGACCCGGTTACACTTTTGTTGATTGATAAGCCATCTTGGTTGTTTGTATCAAACACAGGGCTACTCTACGGAACTCCTTCAACCGCTGATGCAGGAGTTTCGACTGTTGTTATTAAAGCCACAGATACTTGGGGCTTAAGTGTTATCGATACATTTCAAATAAATGTTTATCAATATCCTTTAATGGATGGACTGTTCGATGGTGATGGTATTTGGGGTTTACCTATAGCTGTTGCCGATACAAATGCCGGCTGGGCTGGTGCGATGGCTAAAAATATATATATAACTGAAGACCAAAATTATTTTTATTTCGGAGCCAATGTAAAAGCTTATCAATCGTTGAATTGGGCATTCCTGATTAATACAAAATCGGGTGGAGGTTCTTCTGAAAGCTGGGGCAGAAATATTATTTACAATCATTCAAATTTACCCGATTATATTTTCAGAGGAAATTTTATCGGACATGCTGAGTTTCACACTTGGACAGGTTCCTTTTGGAGCAATGTTGGTAGTGGTGTTCCGGTTTCAGAATTTGGCGAAAACATAGTTACCGATATCATACAGGATGGATGGGTTGAAACCAGAATTCTTAAATCATCAATCGGAAATCCTTCTGTTTTTTCTGTGCAATTTTATCTGACCGGAGATCAAAACGAAAACGCTACGTTCGATGCTTGTCCGAACGACGAAAACACGACTGCATCGTCGGGCGTAATTACTCGATTGCGTAATTATGCAATCAAAGGAAATCGTGCAATTACGCATTGCAACTTGCACTTGCCTGTGAGTGCAATGATTTTTCAAGGACAATCGGTTACAATTTATGGACGCGCTTTTGGAATCGGTATAACCGATACTGCAGGTCAGGCGAGCGGACTTACAAGCTGGATAGGTTACAGCACTTCGAATACAAATCCTGCTTCTTGGACTAACTGGCTGCCCGCTATTTACAACGCAGATGTGAACAATTACGATGAATATAGATTGAGTTTAGGTTCGAGTTTAACAACTGGCACTTATTATTACGCCACTCGTTACCAATATGAAGGAGGTAATTTTGTTTTTGGTGGTTACAGCACAAACGGCGGTGGTTTCTGGGATGGAACAATTAACAAATCGGGTGTACTCACTATTCTCGGTTCCCCAACTGCGCCCACACTTATTTATCCCGATACTAATGCCATCGAAATACCTACTAATTTAACTTTCCAGTGGAATGCCTCGCCGAGTGCAACAAGCTATCGTTTGCAGATTGCTGCTGACAGTATTTTTGCAGGAACAATATTCGACGACTCAACCCTTGTAACGACTTCAAAAAATGTACGCAATTTACCAACTTTAACTACTTTATTCTGGAGGGTGAGGGCAAAAAATTCATACGGGAACAGCCCGTTTTCGGAAGTTCGGAAGTTAACTACTCGAAACGAAACCACAGCGGAGTTTATTCTAATGCCCGGATGGAATATGATATCGTTGCCTCTATTTGTATCTGATGGTAAGAAAAGTTCAGTTTTCCCAAGTTCAATTTCATCAGCATTTTTTTACAATCCGGATAGCGGTTATGTAAGCCGCGATACTTTAAAGAACCGTGAAGGATACTGGCTGAAGTTTGCTCAACGCGATACAGTTTCAATTGTCGGTATTCCAATTCTAACAGATACAATTTTTGTAGCTGCCGGTTGGAATATGATTGGGAGTATTTATCAAATTATTCCTGTAGTTCAAATTGTTCAATCACCTTCGAATATTATTAATTCTAAATTTTACATGTATGAAAATGGATATCGAATAAGTGATGTAATTGAACCAGGCAAATCGTATTGGATTAAATGCATTTCAGCAGGGCAACTGATTTTAAATTCAACGATCAATAAATTAATCAAATAAACAATTAACATTTTTAAAAGGAGTAGTATTATGAAAAAAGTTACAAGTTATCTGCTTTTAATTATTGGGTTCGCACTATTATTTAGTACAGTATCATTTAGTCAGATATACGAACCCGAAGGTTTGAATATGCCAGGTGGTTTTAATGGTTGGACAAACCCTCCAATTATCGATGCTTTTGCCGGAATCCAACGTCCGACCGGAAAACTCTTGGTAAATACCGAACTCCCGACACGACGGTATAAAACTTTAATTTATGTAGCAGCAAGTGGCGGCGATGCAATTGCCGGAACATATCCTTGGTTGTTTACAAGCGGACCGACTGGAAGTCCATACAATAATAAATGGTCTAATGTAATTGTTCAAATGAATACACTTCAGAGTTACACATTTCAACATGGAACAGATAATTCTGTAACATTAGTGAATGATAAGTATTATACAGTCCATTGGAGAGATAACGGCTACCAAAACACTTCAGGAATATGGATGGCAACATCAGGAGAGCCGGTGCAATTGACTAGTGTAACCCAATCACCATTAGCAGGAAGTGTTCTACCGGATCAGTCAGTTACAGTAACAGTTGTAACTAACGTAAATAAATCGGCTGAAGAATTAATGTATATTCGATACACAGCAAATAACTGGGTATCTTCAAGTTTGGCACCGGTAAGTTTTGTCGGAAATTCAGGAACTGCAACACTTCCCGGTCAGACAGGCGGAACTACGGTACGATATTATGCTTTTTCTACTACCGTCTCCAATCCGACCTCTGACTTCGATATGTACACAATCAATCACAACAATAATAGCGGACTGTTCTATTCATATTCGGTTTTGTCTCCAACCTATACCATCGCATCATCAGCCGGTTTAAACGGAATAATCTTACCTGCGGGAGACGTAATTGTTAATCATGGAAGCAATCAACAATTTATAATAACCCCGAATTCCGGTTTTTATGTCGATAGTCTGATTGTAGATGGTGCAAAAACCGATTCTACTACAAGTTACACCTTCAATAATGTAACAGCGAATCATACAATTCGTGCAGTTTTTGCTTACAAAGTAAATGTAACATTTCGTGTGAATATGAAAGCCCAAATGAAGATGGACCGGTTCAAACCTGAGTTAGGCGATTACGTAACCGTGCGTGGCTCGCTAAATAATTGGGGCAATCCACCTAACGGAAATCTCGATACGTTAACAGATGCCGATAACGATAGCATTTATACAAAAACTATCCCCATCAAGGCAGAACAAACAATTTATTTTAAATATTGGAAATCGCCTCGTGGCGGACTTGAGTGGGAAGATGCAATTGGCGACAGAGAATTAGCAGTTGGAAATAGCGATACGCAAACACCAGTCGTGTTGTTCAATAACGAGGATATTCCGGTTTTTGTTACTTTCCAAGTTAATATGAAGGTGCAAATGAATAAAGGAAAATTTATTCCTTCACTTGGCGATGCTGTAACTGTACGGGGTAGTTTCAACTCTTGGAGTACTATAGATACATTAAAAGATTTGGACAACGACAGCATTTACACTAAAACAATTCCGATTTCTAAAAATCAAACTATCAACTACAAGTTCTGGAAAACTTTCAGGGCTGATGTTGATTGGGAAAGTTTTTTTGGCGACCGGATATTTAATTTAACGGATATCGATGTAACGATTCCTCCTGTATATTTCAATAATGAATTCCCGGATGTGAATGTAACCTTTCAGGTTAATATGAAAATTAAGATGATTGAGAAAAACTTTCTGCCGGAATTAGGAGATGTTTTAACTGTGCGTGGTTCGTTCAACGATTGGGGAAATTCCACTAATAATCCTGATACATTATATGATGCTGATAATGATAGTATTTACACGAAAGTGATTCCAATTTCGGGTAATCAAACCATCTACTACAAATTCTGGAAGAGTGAGCGCGCCGGAATGGGTTTTGAAAACGATCCCGAACGGCAGCATCTATTACTTTTAGATGATGAAGCATTGCCGATAGTTTACTTCGATCGAGACGAAACAGTTGATATGGGGCTTGTTACTGTGTCGCACGGATGGAATATGGTTTCGGTTCCTGTAACAGTGTATGATTTCCGTAAGAGTGTACTATTCGAGACTGCACAATCTAATGCGTTTACGTTTCATGGCTCGTATTTTATAAAAGACACTCTAACGAATGGACCCGGTTATTGGTTAAAATTTATAGGCGAACAAAGTATAAATATGATTGGGACGCTAATCTCAGCACTTACTATTGATGTAACACCGGGTTGGAATATGATTGGGGCAATCAGTTCGCCGGTAAGTATAGGATCGATTATTCAAGATCCGGAAAACAATATCAGCTCGCCCTATTATGGATATAATAACGGTTATCAGATAGCAGATAATATAACGCCGGGTAAAGCATACTGGATAAAAGTTAAGCAAGCAGGTCAATTGCAGTTAAATTCCGGTGGTTTAGTAAGTAAACAGACTAAAACCGAGATAAATAAAAACGAGATTGAGATAACCGATGCCGTCGGTAACAGACAAAAATTGATGTTTGGTGAAGCAGATAACTTGTCGCTGAGTTTTTATGAATTGCCTCCGATGCCTCCATCAGGAATATTTGATGTCCGTTTTGCTACTGGAAGCATGTTTGCTGCAAATAAGGAAAATGTGATTCTAATATCCGATGCTGAATATCCAATAAAAATAAGCTGGACGCACGACAAATCGGTTAATGCAAAATTAATAGTTGATGGTAACGAGGTTTCGATGAATAAACAAAATTCGCTTGAAATTACTAAACCAGTTTCAATGATGATATTGAAATTTGAGAGTGGAAGTTTTATTCCTAATCAGTATGCACTTGAACAAAATTATCCCAATCCGTTCAACCCTACAACAATTATAAATTATCAATTGCCAATTGACAATTGGGTAACTTTGAAAGTCTATGATGTTTTAGGTCGAGAAGTGGCAACACTTGTTGATGAATTTAAAGATTCAGGTTATTATGAAGCAACTTGGGATGCAACAAATATTCCGAGCGGTGTATTTTTCTACCGAATGCAGACTGGTTCGTTTAGTGAAACCAAGAAACTTATTTTGATGCGGTAATATCTTGTAAGTAATAGCCCCGATTTTTGAACAATCTTTCGTTAGGTAAAAATCGGAAGATTTACAGAGCCGGTTTCTCAGCGTGGGAAGTCGGCTCTTTTTTGTGTTGGATGAAAGAGTAGGTTCGCTGGGTTTATCCTCTAAAAATTCATTACGTCTAAACGCACAATTTATCAAATAAACAGCCTTAACTCTTTATATTTCAATTGATTGTGGAAGATACACGTTTGACGGAAATTAGGTTTTTAAAAAATCAAAGTTTATATTGCAACTGATTCAAGACAAAAGAATTTAATAACTGCACATTAACAATTAAAGGACAGCGATGTGTGATATTAGTAAAAGAGGCAGAGGATTCATGTATAAGGCAGCAAGAAATTGCCCACCCATCAAATTTATAAATCGGAATTCTAAATTCATAATTCATCATTCGCGGAGCTTAAACTATGAGTGCAAAAACTAAAAACTTTATAGTGAGCGAAGCCGAACCATCAAAATCAAAAGTAAATATGAAATCCATTACTCCAACAATCCAAAAATCCAACACGCTGTTTCTTGTTTTAATTTTGTTATTCGTTGTCTCTTGCCGCGACAAACCGACCCCGCCGCCTGATGACAAACCAAAACCCGGCAAGCGCGATTACACCTGGACTATAGACACGCTTGCATACCCGGGCAGTTTCCAAACACTGATGCGCGATATTTACGCAAGCTCACCGACTAATGTTTATGTAGTTGGACATAATGACCAACCGGGACCTGGAACTATGTTCAGATATGATGGTAAAAGTTGGAAAACAACTAGATTTCATGTTGCAGATGGTGGAACTGTCAGCGGCGCCGTAAGTCTTTCCGCAATTCATGGATTTGGACCGAATGATATATATGCAGTAGGAGAAAGAATATATGAAAACCCGACACCGCCGCCGAATTTTTTAGACTCGAGCTTGATTATACATTTTGACGGTATAAGTTGGAAAGAAATAAAAATTGATAAGGGAAATAGGTTAAGTTGTATATGGGGTGGTTCATCAACCTCAATATTGGCAGGCGGTAGCTATGGAACTTTATACTATTATAATGGGACAATGTGGGAGAAAAAGAATTTTGATAGCAGTGAATCAATAGTAAATATCGGTGGTTTATCGAATACAGAATATTATGCAAGTACTGTAGTTGAGTATGCTGATAGCCTTTGTTATGGTTTAATAAGACTCAATGGGCCCAACTGGCAAAGTGTGGATTCTTTTACCGTTGTGTTTTCTAATATAATTTGGAAGTTTGGATATTATCTATGGCAAAGCCCAAGCGGTGTATTATATTCTTCAGGACATGGTGTTTATAAAAGAGTAGGTAATTCGTGGGAAAAAATTTTAAATAATGATGGCCCATTATTTATATATGGCAGCGATGATAATAATATTTATGCTGTTGGCGCTTTTGGGAGAATATTTCATTGGAACGGAACGGACTGGAAACGATTATTTGAGATTGAGTTAAACATACAATTTACATCCGTCTGGACTAACAATATTGAAACATTCATTGCTGGGAATGACGGATACAAAACATTTATTATTCATGGGAAATAACACATGTTAACAAAATCTAAAACCTGTGGTGAGCGAAAGCGAACCATCTCAAATCTGAAATCTAAATTATTTTTATTTTGCATTCTTCTTTTTGTATTCTTCTCCGCCATAGGCGGATTGCAATGTAAAAAGCCAACCCCACCTGATTTTGATGATACGCCAAAACCAGGCAAGCGCGATTACACATGGACTATAGACACGCTTGCATACCCGGGCAGTTTTCAAACACTGATGCGCGATATTTGGGCAAGCTCACCAACTAATGTATATGTGGTGGGGCATAATGATCGCGGTTACGGACATATGTTTCATTTCGACGGAAAAAAATGGAAAGATGTTGATTTATACTTCCCCGATTCGCGAGGCAATGCTTCAATTAGTCTTTCTGCAATCTATGGATTTGGACCAAATGATATATATGCGGTAGGACAAAGAATATATGAAAACCCGACACCGCCGCCGAATTATTTAGACTCGAGCTTGATTATTCAATTTGATGGTCTGAGTTGGAAGGAAGAAAAAATTATTAAGGGAAGATGGTTAAATTGTATATGGGGTGGTTCATCAACCTCAATATTGGCAGGCGGTAGCTCTGGAACTTTATACTATTATAATGGGACAATGTGGGAGAAAAAGAATTTTGATAGCAGTGAATCAATAGTAAATATCGGTGGTTTATCGAATACAGAATATTATGCAAGTACTGTAGTTGAGTATGCTGATAGCCTTCGTTGTAATTTATTAAAGTTTAGCGGTCCAAATTGGAATAAGATAGATTCATTTACAGTCATATTCACAAATATGTTTTGGAAATTTGGACATAGCTTGTATCAAACTCCAACCGGTATTTTATATTCCTCAGGCTATGGTGTTTACAAAAAAGATGGTAATTCCTGGCAGAGGCTTTTTTATAATGAATATCCATTGCATTTAGGTGGAAGTAGTGATCAAAATATTTTTGCGGTAGGTGACTTTGGAAGGATTTTTCATTGGAATGGAATTGATTGGAAGCGTTTAGTCGAAATTGAGTTAAATATACAATTTACATCCGCATGGACTAACAATGAAGAAACGTTTATAGTTGGGAATGACGGATACAAAACTTACATACTGTACGGAAAATAAGAAAGGAGGGTAACATTATGAGAGAGAAATAAAACGGCAGTAAAGCGTTGGAGCGCCTTACCGCCGAGAATCAGCGAATAATTTGGCTTAGTCTATTATCTCCTATATGGAGATATACGCGTTTTTATTTGCCGTTATTAATTTATTAAATTTTTACACCATCTACAATTCAAATATTAAATGAAAAATATAAAGGAGAAATTAAAATGAAACGTATAATATATTTTTGGGTCTTCGCGTACTCGAGTGGGTCATTTTATATCTCCTTGAGCATGCAAGT